>JBAXZU010000043.1:0-12732 GCA_041670225.1 Bacilli bacterium
AGGAAACTACACTTTTGAAGAAAAGTATGGGAATAATTAGGGATGGGGCTGATATGATGTTTATTAAAGAAAGGAGAGCAGCGTAAATACCGCTCAAAATGCTATGGAAAACGTTCAACAAAAGAAAAGCCTGTTCAAAAGTCCGATTCTGAGTACGAAAATTAAGTCACCAAATGCCAAAGTCTTCCCTGAAGGAGTCTTAGGCTATTTCGTTGGTCCGACTCTGGCACTTCTTGCCAATTCGATTTTATCCGGTTATCTGAATACTTATTTCACCAATGTTTTGAATATGACAGCCTGGGCTAGTACCTTCCTTACTTTACTTCCGGTTATTTCGGTTATCTTTGTCGTTATCGGCAATATTCTTGTTGGTAGACTTATGGATCACAGCAAGACTAAGGCTGGCAAAGCCAGACCTCTTCTCTTGCTTTCCTTGCCTCTTTCTATATTGGCTCTGCTGATTCTCTTTGTCTTCTCACCGCTAGTCAGTGATGCTTCCGACCCTGGTCAGCAAATGCTGGCTCTGTGTCTGATTGCTGTCGGTTACAACCTTTGGTTTGCTTTTGCTTATCCTTGCTACTATACCTCACATGCTGCCTTGATCAATCTTTCGACCAGAAACAGTAAAGACCGTTCTCTCTTAGCCACTATCTCCAATGCCACTGCCTTAGCAGCTATGGGTCTTTGTTCGATGGTTCTTCCTTTCTTCCTTGGTTTATTATTTGTTAATACCGGAACTGAATCCAATCCTGTCTATGACGTTTCAGCTTCCTACAATCATTGGAAGATTTTCGTTATTGCCTTAGTCGTCATTACTTTTATCGGTGTTGTTATTGAATACTATTTCACCAGAGAAAGAGTCACTGAAGAATCATTTGGTCTTTCTAAGAGTAATGATACTGTTAAGAAAGCCGCTCCTATCTCTAAGCAGTTTAAAGTCTGCATCAAAGATAAATTCTGGGTTATTATCATTTTCTTCTTCTTCCTTTATCAATTAGGCGGTATGCTTAAGAATGTTTCACAGTTATATTTCTGTCAGGCTATGTTCCAAAATTCTCAGGGTGGATATGATATTTCCACTGGCGGTGTCTATCAGGGAACTTTATCCATCATCGGTGCTATCCCTACTGCCTTAGGTATGCTGATTGCCTGGCCTTTAGCTAACAAGATTGGCAAGGGAAAGGCTATCTTCTTCGGTGCTGCCATCTCTGTTGTCGGTGGTGTTATCGGTTTGATTAATCCTACCAGCTTCCCGATTGTTGTTGTCTCATTCATTGTCAAAGCCTTAGGTTCTACTCCTGCCATGTATCTTTCTATGGCTCTGTTAGCTGATATTCTTGATCATCAGGAAGCCTTACATGGATTCAGAACTGATGGTCTTACCATGACAATCTATGGTGCTATCATGGCTGGTATGACTGGAATTGCCACTGGTATCATGAATGGTATCTTAGGTGGTGTCGGTTATTCTCTTACTAATGTCTCTTCGGAAACTATCCGTGCCGTCATGCCTTGGCTGTTCATCGGAGGAGAAACCATCTGCTATGGTATTATCTTCATTCTCTTCATTTTCATGGGTGTTGAAAAGTTCTCTAAGTTCGATCATAAAGCTATTATCCTTAATCAGAAGGCTGAAGCTGAAGCTGAAGGCAGAGAATATGTTGATCCTCAGACCAGAATGGAACTTGAGGAAAAGGAAAGTGATGCTCAGATTGAAAAAGCCAGAGTTGAATCCTTGAAAGCCACTTGTGCTAAGAAGGGTCTTGATTTCGAGGCTGAAGAAGCTAAATATCAGAAAGTTTTAGCTGATAAGAAAGCTAGTGAAGAAGCTAAGAAAGCTCAGGCTAAACAAAAAGAAGCTGATAAGAAAGCAGCAGAAAAGGCTAAGTATGATGCCTTGTCTGCGGAAGAAAAAGCTGCTGTTGAAGCTAAGAAAGCAGAGGCTGAAAAGCGAGAAGCTGAAAGAACTGCTGCTGCTTTAGCTGAATTCAACGAGCTGAGAAAAGCTAATAACAGACCAGTAATTGAGTGATCTGATCTGCTATTGATACCTCCTGGAACTGCCGGTGTGAGAGCCGGCAGTTTTTCTTTTGCCTTTTTTGATTATGCTGAATTAAATCTATAGTGGCATGAATCATTGTTGCTTTTTTGATTTTTCTTTAGTGGAGTGAATTTGACTGAATTTAATCAAATATTAATAAATGAGATTTTTAAGATCTTTCTTTTCTGAAAATGAAAACGTTTCAAAGTAAATGGATTTTTCTTAAAGAAAAGTGTTTTTTTAAAAATGCCAGGCCTGATTATCAACACAATTCTATTCTTTGTACAAATTTAAATTACTGATTAAAGTAATAAAAAACTGATGAAAAGTAATTATGTAAGCGTTAAACAAATAGGTGTAAGCGGTTAAAAAAGGTAAAAAACCGGTTTTTTGGTGATTAAGGATGATTAAATGAGAAGAGTATTCGTTTTTGCGTTAATCATTTTTCAATATTAATTCAATCCCTTTGGAAGAAGTAATCTATCATTTATAATCATTGCAACAGGTAAGCGCTTTACACAATGGCCATGTGTTGTGCTTTACATGTTTATTCAAAAACTCAAAGGAGAAAAACATGATTAATTTGAAAAAGAAGAAATCATTATTCGGCGGCTTATTTGCTTTAAGTGCAACCTTCCTTTCCTTCTCTATTATGGGATCATCCCTCGTTTCTGCTTTCCGTACTGAAATTGATAATTTTACAAATACTTCCAGTACTCAAATCGTTCAGAAAGAAGGCGATGGCGGAGAAAAGTATACTTTCAAGCCTTCTGATAAATGCAGCACTGCTAAGAAAACTATTGAATACTATACTGAAGTTGGTGAAAGAATGTCTGAAGAGGGAAGTGTCCTTCTTAAGAATCTCAACAACGCTCTTCCTTTAGCTTCGGCTAACAGAAAAGTTACCTTATTAGGTGGTCAGTCAGTCACTCTCGTCAGAGGTGGACAGATGGGTTCTTCAATCCATGACAATACTTCTACTGAATTCCCTGGATATGATCTTAAGGCTGCTTTAGAAGCCAGAGGCTATGAAGTTAATCCTTCTGCTTGGGAAGGCTATCAAGGCTGTATTGAAATGAAGGCAGGTAGTTCTGGCGGTTCTTCCTATTCTTCTAGTCAACAGCGTGCTCCGGGTGTTGGTGCTGATGCTAAGTTCACCAATGCAGAAGTCCCGATTGCTACTCTTGATGAAAACACTAACAACGGTACCGCTTGGAAGTATGAATTTGCCGACTATAAGACTGCTATTGTTGTTATCGGAAGAAACGGTGGTGAAAACCGCAATTACTTACCTGGAACTAATGGCGTCTCTGATGCTGATGTTGCTCTCAACCAGACTGATCCTCTTGGTCTCAATGACAATGAAAGAGCCATCCTTAATTTAGCCGTTTCTGAAAAGGCTGCTAATCATTTTGACAGAGTTATTGTTCTTCTTAACAATACTTCCGCTATGGAAATTGATGAAATTAAGAACAACGAAGGCATTGATTCAATCGTTCAGATCGGTGCTCCTGGCGCTTATGGCTGCTTAGGTATTGCTGACCTTCTTAAGGGTGAACAGTCTGATTCTGCTCATACTCCTCTCTCTTTCTCCGGACACCTTACTGATACTTATGCTACTGATATCAGTAATGCTCCTGCTTCACAGAATTATGGCCATTATGCTTGGGCCAACAGTGAAACTATCGCTGCTGATCCTCTTGCAGCCAATTTAGGTTCTACCATCAACACTTATTTAGTTGAAGCTGAAGGAATCTATTCTGGCTACTATTATTATGAATCCCGTTATGCCGATGTTCTTCAGAATAAGGGCGATGCCGCTACTGCTGCTGGTATCAGCAAGGGCAATACCTGGGCTTATGATAATGAAGTTTCTTATACTTTCGGTTATGGTCTTAGCTACACTGACTTCACTCAGGAAGTTCAGAATGTTGACATTGACCTCGCTAACAGAAAGATTACCACTACTGTTAAGGTTACCAATACCGGCACTGTCGCTGGTAAGGAAGCCGTTCAGTTATATGTTCAGGCTCCATACAGAGCTGGTGAAACTGTAGACAAGTCCGCAGTTAAGCTTCTTGACTATGGTAAGACTCCTGTCATTCCTGCTAATGGTAACTATACTTTAACTCTTGAAAGTGATCTTCAGGATATTGCTTCCTGGGATAGTGAAGCTACTAACGCCATCAATACTAAGGGAACTTATGTCCTTGATGCCGGAAACTATTATTTCACTGCCGCTAATGGTGCTCATGAAGCTATCAATAACATCCTTATTAATCAGGGTGTCAATGAAAATTCTATTGTCGGTGAAAAGGGTTCAGCTCCTGTTGTAAAGAATTTTGCTACCAAGGATACTACTACTCTTAACAGAAGCAAGAACGGAACAGCTCTTGAAAATCAGATGGCTGACGGCGACTTAAATTACTATGTCGAAAATGAAGCCGATAAGGTTACCTATTTATCCAGATCTAACTGGAAGGATACTTGGCCTAAGACTTATAACAGTGTTTCTGCCACTGCCGATATGATTAAAATGTTGGTCAATGATGTTACTACTGTTGACCAAACTAAGGGCAGCGACGTTGTCTTTGGTGAAAAGAATGGTCTTAAATTAGCTGACCTTAAGGGTGTCACTGATATCAATGATGCTCGCTGGTCTGAATTAATGGATCAGATTACCCTTGAAGAATGTATGAAGAGAATTGCCTTTGGTGGTTCTTCCTGCAAGGCAATCACTTCTATTCAGTCTCCTGAAGTTGTTCAGAATGATGGTCCTAATGGTTTCAACTCCAATTCTCTGACTGCTAAACTTGCAGCTCAGTCTAAGGAAGGTGAGGGTGTTGATCCTTACTTCGTTAGTGATACTGATGCCAATAAGGATTTCAATGCCGGCTGTATGGCTTTACCTGGTGTAATTGCTCAGACCTTCAGTAAGGAAATGGCTTATGAATGGGGTGAGGCTACCGGTAATTATTCTATCTGGTCTCATGAAACTATTCTTTGGGGCTGTGGCGGAAACTTACATCGTACTCCTTACAATGCCCGTAACCACGAGTATTTCTCTGAAGATCCTATCCTTTCTGGCTACCAGGGTGCTATGTACATCCAGGGTGCCCAGAAATATGGTGCCATCATCGGTCCTAAGCACTTTGCCTTCAATGATACTGAAATCAATCGTCAGGGTATTGCTCCGTTCACCACTGAACAGACTGCCCGTGAAAAGGAATTAAGAGGATTCCAGCTCAACTTCGAAGTCGGTGAAGCTTTAGGCGGTATGACCACCTTCTCCAGAATCGGTGTTACTCCTATGAACTCTCATAAGGGACTTACCTACAACGTTCTTAGAAAAGAATGGGGATTCAAGGGTATGTTATCCACTGATATGGCTAACAATAAGGCTTACTTCTCACCTAAAGAATGCGCCAACGTTGGTGTCACTATGACTACCAATACCTGCGATGAAACTAAGACACTCGATGAAGTTATCTCTGATTCCAAGAATGTCCTTTGGTCTTATTGGACTGTTAGTCAGGTTGAGGGTGATGGCGATATGGAAGCCAGTGTTAAGGAATGTATGTTATGGCAGAACTATGCCATTGCTAATTCCAATGCCATGAACGGTATGAACTCTAACACTGAAATTATTACTATCAGAACTTGGTACGATAACCTTCTCACTGCTATGCAGGCTACATTCGCTGTCTTGACTGTTGCTGCTGTTTCCTTCTATGGTCTCAGTGTCTATCAGTCAAAGAAAGACTAATTGGGAGGATAATTGAAAATGGAATACATTAAAAAAGTCGGCGTCTCCGGATTCATCTATTTAGGAACTTTGATCCTTGCCATTGTTGGATTTGCTATCTATATGGCTACAACTGGTACTCCTTACTTTGTAAGTTATGGTGTTGATCCGTTAGTTGTCACTATGGCTATTCTGACAATCATCGTTTGCTTAGCTGAAATCGCTCTTCCTGTCTTCCTTCCTAAGCTTGATTATGTTGCCTTAGTCTTAAAGGTTGCTATCTGTGTCTTCTTGATGATTGGTTTATGCGAAGTTCTTCTTGTCAGACTTTACAACATCCCTACTCTTCTGACCTTTGAAAACAATCCTGCAAACAACGCTCTTGCTATTCAGTGCATCGTTGGCATTGTCTTCTATCTTCTTGCCATTGTTGCTGCTGTTGCCGGCGCCTTCTTCAAAACTACTGCTGAAGAACCTGTTGCTGCCAAGTAATCATCTTTAGATCCGAAATATCAGAAAAAACACAAGCCTCCAATATATAATGTATTGGGGGTTTGTTTTTAAGAAAAAATGAAACGTAAAATCAACAAAAAACTACTAATTACCGCACTTGCTGTTTCACTTACAGTCCTTAGTCTTCCAACTATTACTATTTCAGTTGGATTAAATCTTCCTGCCCAGTTTGATGAGTCATTCTATGGTGAACTTGTTCCTATGGTCAATAAACTCAGGAACTGCACATCCAAGAAGATTGTCATAATTGGCAATTCAAATGTTGCCTTTGGAGTTGACAGTGCCTTAATGCGTTCTTCTTTACGTTCCAGCCTTCCTGGTTATGAAGTCTGTAATTTTGGTCTTTATGGAGCTATCGGTACTAAAGCCATGCTTGATTTAGCCCGTAGCTATATCTACAAAGACGATATTGTTTTATTTGCTCCTGAATGGAATGACCAGATTATGTCTCTTTATTTAAATCCGAATGAGATATGGCGTTCCTTAGAAGGCGATTACTCTCTTTTCTTCAATTTCAACAACTCTGATAAGACCATGCTTTTGATGAATCTGAATCATCATCTCAGTGAGAAATATGAGTATTATATTTCAAATGAAAAAGCTATTCCGGAGGATATTTATGTAAAATCTTCTTTTGATTCCAACTGCGATATGAAGAATTATCCCCGGGAATACAACATCATGTATGACCTCTATGATCCTAACTACATGATAGATTGGTCACTTGATCTATACGGGGATGCTTTCTGTTCTTATGTCAATGAATTCTATCATGACATCAATGCCAAAGGTGCTTCCATGTATTTCACTTTTGCTCCGATGAATATGGGGGCAATTGTCGATAAGAGTGAAGAAGCCATAAAACATTTTTATGATTACACCGCTAATTCCTTTGAATTCAAAGTTATCAGCAATCCTAAGACTTATATGATGGATGAGGCTTGGTTCTATGATTCGAATTTCCATTTGAATAAATATGGAATGATAATCAGAACCTACAATCTTATCAATGATTTAAAGAATGAATTAGGTATTTCTGTTCCTACTAACATTGAGCTACCGGAAATCCCTGCTATTCCACCACAGGTTTTTGAAGATGGGAATGATGAGCATCAGGCTTATTTCACCTATCAGTCTGAAGGAGATCATTATGTTATTGATGGCATGACCGCACTTGGGGTTGGCAAAAAAGATATTATCATTCCTTCTACTTACAATGATTTGCCCGTCACTAGCTTTAAAGCTAATGTTTTTGCTGGCAATACCGCATTGTCATCGGTTACGATTCAGCCTTCTATCCGTGTTCTTGAAGATAGATCATTCTATGGCTGTTCAGCCTTAAGAAGTGTGTATGTTGAAGCCAACAAACCGAATAATACCAGTATCGGCTTCAATCTTCTGGATGGAACTAATGATGTCAGCATCTATGTCCAATCCGCTTCCGTTACTTCCTATCGCCATGATTATTTCTGGGGCCATTATGGAAGTCAGATCAAATCTTATGAAAAGAAATAAAATAGCACTTTTTTCCTTCATCGCTTTATCCTTAGCTGGATGCAGTTCACTTCCTAGCATTAATACTAGGATTGTTACCTTTAGCGTAGAAAAAAGTCCAGCCTTTATTCTTACTGATTACCAGTTTACTGTTAACCGAGGCCAAGACCTTTCACTGAATGTTGTTTTCAATACTTTTTACTCATATGAAAGCGTGGATTACGATGATATTGAAGTCACTAAAAAGGGAAGGTATGAATATACTTTCACTTTTAAAAATATTCAATATCCTCAAAGAGTTCATTTTTCCTATTTCATGACCAGTTCTTCAATCAACTACAATCTTAATGGTGGTGCATTTAAGAATTCTGAGTCAACTGATACTTCCTACTTAGAAAACTGCAACAAGACTCATCACTTAAGAACTAACACTGATAACGGTGAGAGAATCTCAAGAGATGGCTATCTACTTACCGGCTGGAATACGAAAGCTGATTATTCTGGTGAACACTATTCTTTAGGAAGCAAGACCTTTGTTGAGGATGATGCCCAGAAGGAACTTTATGCTCAGTGGGTAAAAGAAACTCCAGCTGAGAAATTCACCTATTCTTTGAATAATAATTATGTCACCATCACTTCCTGTCTTGACACCTCTCTTACTGAAGTGGTTATTCCTCAATATATTCAGGATAAACCGGTGACTACCATTGCTAGCAATGCTTTTGATGGCTTTGAATTATCCAGACTATATTTATCAGATAGGATTACTTCTATTCAAAGCCAGGCTTTTGTTAATTCTCAGATTGAATCAATCACTTTCTCAGATTCTCTGATGGAGGTATCCGATGATTCCTTTTCTTCAAAAATCCCTTCCTGGTCAATTAATGCTCATTATGCTCCTAGACTGACATCTACTAATGAAATCATGTATTTCAGCGATAACATCGATAACCTGATTATCAATAAAGATAAAAAGAAGATGGTTTTCTTTGCTGGCTGTTCCATGTCCTATGGTCTTGATTCTACTAGCGTTGTCAGTGCTTTCCCTGATTATGAAGTCATGAATTTAGGAATTATCGGTGGAACCAATGCTTTGTTCCAGATGAGAATCATCGAGAATTTCCTTAAACAAGATGATATTTTCATTCATGCTCCGGAGCAAGGAAGCGGATATCAGCTGTTTAATGATCTGAGTTCGGAAATCCGAATGTTTCAGGTCCTTGAAAATGATTATGATTTGATCAAGTATTTGGATATGACCGAAATAGACGGTTCATTTAATACTTATCATGAGTACAATTTAACCAGAATGGATTTAGAGCCTTCAACCTATGACAGCTATATTTCCTGGTACAATTCCTATGGCGATAATATCAAGCAAAGATATACGCTCGGTGATGATATTTCACATAATGGCGGACTTTATACATTTGATTTATCCATGTCAAACGCTGAGTCTTTAACAAACCTCACTAGTGAATATCAAAGAATAAGAGAAAAAGGCACCGAAGTCCTTTTCTCCTTTGCTCCAATGAATATAGACGGAATATCAACCGAATATATTAATGATAAAGTACCTGAGCAGTTCGAAGAATATTATACTAGCAATCTGACAAAGCTAGGCTATGATGTTATTTCTCAGCAAAAGGATTATCTCTATCACGGACGTTATTTCTATGATGCTGACTACCATCTGAATTATTACGGAGTTGAAATCAGAACTGAAAACTTAATTTCTGATATAAATGGATATT
The DNA here is from genome assembly GCA_041670225.1 of Bacilli bacterium. Lineage (GTDB taxonomy): Bacteria > Bacillota_I > Bacilli_A > RFN20 > CAG-288 > Enterosoma. The sequence goes on from JBAXZU010000043.1 coordinate 9,548, forward strand.
TCAATCAAAAGGGGAACTGAAAATGAAATTCACAAAGGAAATTGCTGACAAACTGAATAAGACACATTATGATTACCTTTTACTGAACGCTAAGAAGAATCCTGACAAGAAGCTTTATATCACCGAACATAGGGAATATACCTATGGTGAAGTTCTGCAAATTGTCAATTCATTGATTGTTCAGTTTCATAAGAATGGTATCAAAAATGGTACCGAAGTTGGTATCAGGACTACCAAGACTGCTGCCTGTTCGTTCATTATTATTGCTTTGGGTGCTATAGGCGCCTTAAGTGTTCTGACTGATGTTCATTTTGGCTTAGAAGAATACTTAGAAAAAAGCGGAGTCAATATTCATCCGGAGTTTTATATTACTGATGAGACTGAAATGAATGTTTGGAAGCTTTATTCTTCTTCATTCCAGGAATTGGATTCGATTAATGCTGATATTAAATATAATGATTTGGAATTAGTTAACCAACTTCATAGTCAGGTTGATCCCGAACAAGGATTCTGTGTCTATTTCACTTCTGGATCTACTGGAAAGAGCAAAGCCATTATTTTATCCCATCGTGGTGCTATTGCTAATGCTGTCGGTGAAGTTAAACCTTTTGATATGCATGAAGATGATGTTGCTATGTCCCTTCTTCCTTTGAATCATTCATTTGGTATTGCAGTTTTGACAGTCACAATTTATAACAATGAAACAATCATCTATCCCCAGACTTTCACTATCGAACATATTTTGGAATGCATTGAGAAATACCGCATTTCGATTCTTTTCTCAGTTCCGACCATGTTCCTCGATTTTATTTCCTTGATGAAAACCAAATCCTATGATGTTTCCTCAATGAGAAATGCCATCATTGGCGGAGCTGCCTGTCCTAAGGATCAGATGTTCTATATTGAAAGAAAACTCAATGTGAAAGTCATCACCGCTTATGCTTCAAGCGAAGCAATCGGAATCTGCTGCAATGATGCTGAAGAAACATCCGAATATCGATGCCGTGGAGTTGGTAAGTCCTGGGGTGGCCTTACTGAAATAAAAATCAAAGGAAAAGATGGGGTTGAGGTTCCTGTTGGAAAGAACGGCGAAATCTGTGTCCGCGGTGCAACCTTGATGAATGGCTATTACGATAACGAAGAAGAAAATAAAAAAGTTCTTGATTCAGAAGGCTTTATTCATACTGGTGATTTAGGTTTTCTGGATGAAACAGGTTATTTGATTATCAATGGAAGAATGAAGGATATTATCATCCGTGGCGGTGAAAACCTTTCTGGCGGAAAAATCGAAAAAGCTGTTAACGCCTTGGAGTATATTTCTTTTGCTATTGTTGTTCCGGTTGCTGACGAAAGACTTGGTGAAGTTGTCGGTGCTATGGCTGTTATCAAAAAGGAATATGAAGGGATTACGGCCGAAAGAATAAGAGATGATCTGAGAATTACTTTGACCAAGATTGAATTACCTCAGGTTATTTCTCTTGTTGATGCGATTCCTCTGACCTTCAGCGAAAAACCGGATAAACTGAAAATCAAATCCATGCTTAATGAAATGAATAAATAATGTCTGACTTCATAATCTTCATCAACCCAATTCTAATGCCCATTTATTCGGCGGGCTTAGTAATGCTGCTGGTTGAACTCATCTTTAAGAAAACAGGATACATACTCCCTATTTTGAGTGTCCTGACTTTCATTGGTGCCACTATCTATGCTATTTTCCTTGGCGCTAGTTATATTGAGATTGGAATCATCGGCTTTCTTTATCTGCTTTCCGGTCTGATAACTTATCTTCCTAAAAAGGAAATAGCGCCGGCAGATTCGGATAAGGAAACTAAAGATACCGCAAAAGAGGAAATTAAAAAATGACCTTTAACTCAATTCATTTTCTAATCTTCCTTCCTATTGTTATTCTTCTTTATTGGTTAGTACCTCACAAATTCCGTTGGGTGATTCTTCTCATTGCTTCTTATTATTTTTATATGAGCTGGAATCCACAGTTGGTTTTCCTGATTTTGGGAACTACGGCTGTTTCTTATTTTTCCGGAATCCTTATTGAAAAAGCCGAAAAGAAATCAACGAAGAAACTGGTGATGGCTGTCGGTGTTCTTATCTGTTTAGGAGTCTTGATTTTCTTTAAATATTCTAACTTCCTCATGCAGAGCGTCTATGACTTCCTCAATCTTTTTGGTATGGATCTTTCGTATACAGCATTAAAACTGATTCTCCCGGTTGGTATTTCATTCTATACTTTCCAAACTTTAAGCTACATTATTGATGTTTATCGCGGAACTTTCAAAGCTGAAAGACATTTTGGCTATTATGCTTTGTTTGTTTCCTATTTCCCTCAGTTGGTGGCTGGTCCTATCGAACGCCCAGGAACCTTGATTCCGCAGCTGAAAGAAGAACACTTCCTGAATAAGGATGATTTCCTTTGCGGAATGCGAATCATGTTATTAGGCTTTTTCCGTAAGTGTGTTATTTCCGATATTGTCGGAATTTTTGTAAAGAATGCTTTTGCCAATCTTGATAATGCCAATAGCTTGAGCATGATGGTGACAGGTCTTTTGTTCCTCATTCAGATTTATTGTGATTTTGCCGGATACAGTGAGATTGCAACAGGCGTTGCCAGAATGATGGGTGTCAAATTAACCAGAAACTTTGACCGTCCTTTCCTATCACAAGGATTTGGCGAATTCTTCCGTCGCTGGCATATTACTTTAGGACGTTGGTTAGCTGATTATGTTTATATTCCGCTTGGCGGAAACCGCAAAGGAACTATTCGCAAAGAATTGAATATGATGATTGTTTTCATTGTCTGTGGCTTATGGCATGGAGCATCTTGGAATTATGCTCTTTGGGGTCTATATTTAGGTGTTTTCATCTGTCTGGAAGATGTCCTAGTGAAGCCATTCCTTAAATATCTGGGATCTAAGGGTGTCAATATCAAAGGTGGGTTAATTGTCTGGACCAGAAGAATCATTACCATGATTCTCTTTATTCCGGCTTCTCTTATTTTTGCCGCCGAGGATGTTTCACAGATAGGTCAGATCTATGCTAAGCTTTTCCACTTTGAGGCTTTGAATGCTGTATATTTCAATAACTTTACTTCCTGTCTGGGATTGACTGCTATGGGTGGTATCTTCTTAGCTATTGCTTTGATTTCTCTTCCGATTGCTTATTATTAT
>JBAXZU010000044.1:0-12467 GCA_041670225.1 Bacilli bacterium
ATCCGCTGTTATGCTTGAGTCCTTTAAGAATTCTCCAAATAGCCCATGACCAGTCCAAAGGACCAATGCAGAGAACTAACTTCAGCCATTTTGGATTCTTTTCCATCCAAGAAATATATTCATTCATATTTCTGCCTCCTTTTTAATATTAAATAGTGTATCACTATATAATAGAAAAGCAAAAAATTTTTTTGAAAAACTTTAACCTTTACTAAAAATAGTGTAGAATCTTTTAGAACACGAACCTGTTCAATGATAATTGATTCAATCAATTACCGAGAAGGCTGCTTGCATGGAAACATGCGTCCCCTTATTCCGCAGCCTTTTTTCTTTGCTTTTATAAGGATTTCTTCCTTTCTTAATAAACAAGAGTTTTCTTAAATTCGTGATAATAATAAAAAAAGGGAGGAGTCAATGACTCCCCCTTTTTTTCAGTTTCTTACAAATACTAAGCCTTGAAGAATTCGTCAGCCTTGCCGACTGAACCGAATAACTTCATCTTCTCAGCGACCTTAGCCTTGATGGCTTCATAGCCAGGCTTAAGAAGCTTACGGGGATCATAACCCTTAGATTCATTTTCAGCAGTAGGATCAGCCTTACCAGCCTTGCAATAATCAATTGTAGCCTGAGCGAAGACTAACTGGCAGTCAGTGTTGACGTTGATCTTGGAAATACCATCATGGATGGCATTGGTGATCTGATCATCCGGAATTCCGGTTCCGCCATGAAGAACAAGCGGGATGTTGCCAGTAGCAGAATTGATTTCAGCTAATCTGTCAAGATGAAGTCCCTTCCAATCTTCAGGATAGATACCATGGATATTACCGATACCAGCGGCAAGGAAATCAATTCCTAAACCAGTGATAAGCTGGCACTGTTTGACATCAGCAAGTTCACCATCAGCAGTAACACCATCTTCAGTTCCGCCGATAGCACCGACTTCAGCTTCAATAGAAAGACCCTTGTCATGAGCAAGATTAACTAATTCCTTGGTCTTGGCAATGTTGTCTTCGAAATCAAGAGCAGAACCATCGAACATAATAGAAGTAAAACCAGCTTCGATGCAAGCCTTAGCGGCATCATAAGTACCATGATCAAGATGAAGAGCAACCGGAACAGTGATGTTCAGAGACTCATCAACAGCCTTAACCATAGCAACAACAGTCTTATATCCACACATATACTTACCGGCACCACAGGAAACACCTAAGATAACAGGTGAATTCAATTCCTGAGCAGTAGTAAGAACAGCTTTGATCCATTCAAGATTGTTGATGTTGAAATGACCGACAGCATAATGACCAGCCTTAGCAAGTCTTAACATACGAGTAGCGTTAACTAACATTTGTTTTGAAACCTCTCTTTCAATAGCTATATTTTAATTTTTTATACATTAATAATCAATTACTTTAAGCTTTTTTAATTAAAATGATCATTACGCACGTATTTACTCTTGTTACATTAATTATTTGTGAAGAAAGAGAGGGACAACTATTCCTTGGGTAATGGACTCATTTGACGAAATCAGGAAGCCGTGAGTAAAAAACTTAAGTGCGTATAGTGTTCATCATTCCTGTATACATGAGTCATGTGATTTATTCAGCAAATGATTTTTAGGTTTAAAGAAAAATTTTTTTGACTAATCTTTTTTACTATATTAAAAATGTTGAAAGCCCTTACTTTACTATATCATGTCATAAAACCATTATATTTTAAGCCGTTTATCCGATTTTCAGCTTAAAGCCGTGAAAATACTTTCATTGAAACAATTATATTTTTTTGATTAAAACCCCGTTTTTTTGATAAACGCTTTTATAAAAAAACGCTATTATTCTTTTCTTCTTAATGCTACAATACTCGCGGAAAAATGGATATAAGGGACCTAATAATGGTGGTCCTGTTTCTACCCTCAGCCATAAAAGAGGACTATCTATTTAACTCTAATTTTTTAGAACAAAAATTTTAACGAGTTAAATAAATGGACTTCTTAACAGGAGCCCATTTTTTCAAAAAAAGATGTTCATACACAAGGAGGAAAAATTGTATGAAAAAGTCAATGTTACTCGTTGCCGTTGCTATGTTAGCTGGTGCAGGTATGACTGGTTGCAATCCTTCTGCTGGTTCGAATTCAGGAGACACCGAGAAAACCATTATCGGTCTTGTCACTGATGTCGGTTCGATTAATGATCACTCTTTCAATGAAGCCTGCTGGAAGGGAGTTCAGGAATTTGTCGGAAATCATTCCGATTCCCTTACTGCCAAGTACAAGCAGCCTGCTAATGATTCCACCAATGACCGTATTTCCGCTGTCACTTCTTTAGTTAATGACGGTGCCAAAGTCGTTGTCATGCCTGGCTATAAGTTCAATTCCACAATCAAATCCGTTCAGGAAACTTATCCTAATGTTCTTTTCCTCACTGTTGACTGTGATCCTTCTGATGATGATAACAATTATGCCGCTTATGAATTTAAGAACAACGTCACTTCCATTAAGTATTATGAGCATCATTCCGGATATTTTGCTGGTTATGCTGCTGTCAAGGATGGTTACACTGGTCTTGGCTTCGTTGGTGGTATGGCCGTTCCTGCCGTTGCCAAGTATGGCGAAGGCTATGTTGCCGGTGCCGAACAGGCTGCCAAAGATATGGGATTAGCCGATAATGCCATCAAGATGAATTATTGGTATTCCGGATCATTCACTCCTTCCGATGCCATTAAAACTAAGGCTACTTCTTTCTACAGTTCCGGTACTGAGGTTATCTTCTCCTGCGGCGGCGGAATCTATTCTTCCGTTCTCTCCGCTGCTGTTGATGCCAACACCACCCTTGGTTCCAAAGACTGCAAGATGATTGGTGTCGATGTTGACCAGTCCACTGAATCCGAACTTGTCATCACCTCTGCCTTCAAGAAGATGCAGCCACTTGTCAACGAATATTTAGAAAATGCCTATACCAATATTGACTATAAGACCGGAACCCCAGTCTTTGCCACTGATGTTGCTGGCAAACTCATCTACAAGGGTGTTCAGGATGGTGATATCGATGAAGGAACCAACGCTGTTGGTCTTCCAACCGAAACCGATTCCTGGAGACTTACTAACTGGACAGTCGATGAATACAAGGCTTTCTTCAAGTCTGTCAAGGCTGGAACTGTTGTTATTCCTGAAATCGATGGTACCACCGCTGATCCGACTTCCGTTTTTACTGGTTTGACCAAAGTTAAGTTAACTTACGTCGCCTAATAACTAATCTTTAAGCTTTCTGAGCCTGGCACACCTGTGCCAGGCTCTCGTTTATTTAAATGAAACGGAGTAATCACAATGGCTGATGAACAAAATAAAATAAAAGAAATATCAAATACTGCTGTCTCCTCTCTAAATGATAAAGAAGAAAACAATTACATTGTTGAAATGCTTAATATCACCAAGATATTTCCAGGAATCATCGCAAATGACAACATTACTCTTCAACTCAAAAAAGGTGAAATACATGCTCTTTTAGGTGAAAACGGAGCTGGAAAATCGACATTGATGTCAATTCTTTTTGGCCTTAACACTCCCGAAAACGGAGTCATAAAGCTTAACGGAAAAGAAGTCAAAATCAAAGGTCCGAATGATGCGACAAAATTAGGAATCGGAATGGTCCATCAGCATTTTATGTTGGTTGACTGCTTCACAGGCTTAGAAAATATCATCCTAGGCTCCGAACCTGCTGATAAATTAGGAGTGATTCATACTTCAAAAGCCCGAAAAGAAATTGAGGGACTTTGTAAGCATTACAGCTTTAATGTGGATTTGAATCTCAAAATTCAGGATATGCCTGTCGGAATGCAGCAGAAAATTGAAATTCTTAAAATGCTCTACCGCAAAAATGATATTCTGATTTTTGATGAGCCAACTGCAGTTCTCACCCCTCAGGAAATTGACGAACTGATGAACTCTTTCCGTGAATTGATCAAAGAAGGAAAAACCATTCTCTTTATTTCCCACAAGCTAAATGAAATCATGGCCGTTTCCGATAGAGTTTCGGTCCTCAGAAAAGGAAAGCTCATCGGCACTGTAAACACTAAGGATACTGACCCCAGATCATTATCAAAAATGATGGTCGGACGTGAAGTTCAATTAGTTGTACAGAAGAAACCTGCTGAACCAAAAGAACCTATATTTTCGGTCAGAGACTTAGTTGTCCACTCTTCTGTTAAACATAAAGATGTTGTTAAACATGTTTCTTTTGATGTCAGGAAGGGTGAAATCACCTGTCTTGCCGGCATTGAAGGAAATGGACAGACGGAATTAATTTATGCCTTGACTGGATTAGTTAAGCAGAAATCCGGTCATATATTCCTTAGAAATATTACCGCCGCTAATCAAGTTATAGAAATAGATCATTATTCTGTCAAGAAACGTAACGAAAGCGGAATGGCACACATTCCTGAAGACAGACATAAACATGGTCTGATTCTTGATTTTGATTTGCAATCCAATATGGTTCTGGAACGTTTCTATAAGCCACCGTTTTCACATTATGGCCTGATTTCAAAATCTAAGATTCGTAATTACTCAGACCATATCATCTCCGATTATGATGTCCGTTCAGGAAAAGGCTCTTCTTCCTCTGTACGTGAAATGTCCGGCGGAAACCAGCAAAAAGCTTTAGTCGGACGTGAAATTGACCGTGGCTGTCCTTTAATGATTGCCTGTCAGCCAACACGTGGTCTTGATGTCGGTGCCATTGAAAGCATTCATAAGAAAATAGTTGAAATCAGAGATGAAGGCAAAGGTGTCTTATTGCTTTCTCTTGAACTTGAAGAAGTTATGAATCTTTCTGACCGAATTTTAGTTATGTATGAAGGTGAAATAGTTGCCGACCTCAACCCCAAAGAAATAACTCTGGATGAATTAGGACTCTATATGTCTGGTGCTAAGAAAATGGATATTAAGCCAATCAAGGATGAATTGATTGCTAACTCTACTCTTTCGAAAGCCATTGTAACTGATGGTGATAAAACCATGACTGATGAGAAGTCCTCACCAAAAAAGTTGGGACCGAAAGAAAAACTGCTCATTTCCGGTTTGGACTCCGAACTCAAGAAGCTCTCATTTGAAAAGTTCAATTCTCAGAACAATGCAAAAAAGGAGGACAAATAAAATGACTAACGACAATACACTTCCAATGAAAAAGTCTTCTTCTTTTAGAAATTTCTTCCGAAAGCCGGCGGTCAGATCTATTGCTTCTTCTCTCATTTCAATTTTAGCAGGTATCTTAGTCGGTTTCCTGGTCCTACTCTGCATCAATCCTGCCGAGGCTCCTTCAGCTTTTATCAATATGCTGAAGTTTCCATTTATCAACCAGACTTCAATCGCCAGTATTTTCTATAACTGTGCTCCAATCCTCATGACCGGACTTGCAGTTGCTTTCTGTTTTAAAGCCGGTTCCTTCAATATCGGAGGTTCAGGACAGTTTCTAGCTGGTGCCACTTGTGCTTTCGTCCCGGCCATTATGTTCCATGCCCCCTGGTACCTGTGTCTGCTTTGTGCTGTAGTCGGCGGAGGCATTGTCGGAAGCATACCTGGCTTACTTAAAGCCTACTTTAATGTCAATGAAGTCTTATCAGCAATCATGATAAACTGGATTATGCAGTTTTCGTTCTATATGATTTGCCAGTCAAATACCAGTATCTTTGTAGAAAACGGCTTAACTAGCAAAGTCTCAAATGTTTCACCTGAATCAATTCTCCCAACCTGGGGAATGGAATCGGTATCTTCAAACTTCACCATCGGTTTCTTCCTAGCTTGTATCATTGCTCTCATTATCTCGTTCCTGATTGAGAAAACCACCTTCGGTTTTGAAATCAAAGCCTGTGGATTAAATAAAGATGCAGCCAAATACGCTGGAATCAATGAAAAGAAGAACATTATTTTAGCTTTCACCATTGCCGGAATTCTTGCCGGTATTGGTGGTGCCATCTATATTCTGATGCCAGCCTCTGCCAATTCTGGACTGGATGTCAAATACACGGCCGTCCCAGGACAAGGTTTCGATGGTATTTCGGTTGCCCTTTTAGCAAACAATAATCCGCTTGGATGCATTTTCTCAGCTTTCTTCATTCAGTACCTTACTTATTCCGGAACCGGCTTAGGCTCGGGATTCACTCACAAGGTTCCATCACTCATCGTTGGCATCATTGTCTACTTTGCTTCCTTTGTTGCCCTTATCAACATACTTCTTGAAAAAGGCATTATCAAGAAGCCTAAGAAAAGGACATTGAAGAAAAAAGAAGTTTCGGTTAAAACTGAGGAGGTAAAGTAAGATGATCACACTTGCAAGTCTTTTCACTCCCGACATGATCTGGGGAACATTCATTGGATTAGTCATAGCCTTTGCTATCCCAATGACACTCGTTGCCTTTGGTGGCATGTATTCCGAACATTCAGGTATTGTCAATATTGCTTTAGAAGGTATCATGGTCATTGGATCAATGGTGGCCGTGGCCGTAGCTCGGTCTTTGAATGATGTCGTAAAGAATGGTTCTCTTCCCTCCTGGGCAGCAATGATAGTTGTTATCTTGGCTGCCGGTATCGGAGGTTCTCTTTTCGGTCTACTGCTGTCTTTCGCCTCTAATGCCCTAAAAGCTGATCAGACTATTGCTGGCACGGCCTTAAACATCATGGCCCCTGCCATCTTCCTCATTGTTTCAACCGCCATGAATAATGGTATTGAAACCGATTGGATGTCTTGGCCAAGCTGGTATAAGCTTTCTCCGGATGTCTTCGGAGTTACAGAAAGAGGTTTTATCCGTTCTTTAACTACTTATACAATCTGCAATGAAACAACCTTTTTTGCCATCGTTCTGATTCCCTTATTTGCTTTCATTCTCTATAAAACCAGATATGGACTGAGACTTAGATCCTGCGGAGAAAACCCAGAAGCCAGCGCTTCCTTAGGCATTAATGTTTTAGGACTTCGTTATAGTTCCGGTTTGATTTCCGGATTCTTAGCTGGTATCGGTGGCTGTGCCTTCACTCTTGCCAATACCTCCGATGTCTATGGTGATGTTGCCGGATTGGGATTCTTATCAATTGCCGTAATGATTTTCGGTAACTGGAATGCCGTCAAGATTATCTTCGCTGCCCTCTTCTTCTCCTTCTTCAAGACTTTAGGAAATATGACAAATATTCTCGCAAATTCCGAAAATTCCTTCCTTCAGGCACTTGTTTCCTTCCCAATGGCTTCCGTAGTCTTTGCCATGCTTCCCTATGTTGTTACCTTATTAGTCCTTATCTTCACCTCCAAAAAATCCCAGGCTCCAAACGCTGAGGGAAAGCCGTTTGATGTTTCCAGACGATCATAAGGAGATTAACCATGAAAATTTCAGTTTATCCAATTCATTCTTCTCTTTCCTCTTATCAGGACTATATCTCAAAAGAATCCAAAGGTCTTTTGGATACCCTGACCACACTTACCGGCCACACTTTTGAAATTACAACCGATATTAAGACTTTGTCCACAGCTTCCTTTGCTTTAATTTTGGTTCAGTCAGGCGGAAGTGAAGGAATCTTCAAAAAGGAAATCTATTCTTCCTTCAAAGGCCCTTACTATCTTCTGACTTATGGTGCCTCCAATTCCTTAGCCGCTTCTTTAGAAATTCTCACCTTCCTTCGAGAAAGAAATGAAAAAGGTGAGATTCTCCATGGAGACAACAATTACATTGCTGAAAGAATCAATTCACTGATTTCCAGAACTGGAAGCATTAAAGAAAAACCCGTTCGTTTAGGAGTTATAGGAAAGCCTAGCGATTGGCTGATTGGTAGCCAAGTCGATTACCGCAAAGCCTTATCAATTTTCAACATCCGCTTAGTTGATATTCCAGAAAGCGAAATCATCCAAGCCATCAAGAAGGAAAAAGGAACAGTTCCGGAGGGAACTTTCAATACCATCTATAACAAAGCTCAGCTTGATAGTGCATATCAAATTGATGTTGCCTTAGCAAAGTTAGTAAAAAAACATCATCTTCAGGGTTTCACCTTACGTTGTTTTGATATCATCAAAGCCTGCAGCATGTCAGCCTGCGTCGCCTTAGCTTTAGAAAACAGCAAGAGTATCATCGCTACCTGTGAGGGCGACGTTCCAGCCATGATTACTGCCTTTTCAATATTAAAAGTTCTTGGACAGCATGCTTTCCAGGCTAATCCCCAGTGGATTAATCCGCAGGATAACATCATCACGTTAGCTCATTGCACTATGCCTTTAGACATGCCGACAAAATATAGTTTTGATACCCACTTTGAATCCGGAATCGGAGTCGGAATCCATGGAGATTTCCTTGCTGGTGATTGCACGATTGTTAAAATCTCACCAGAGCTGAACGAATTCTATATTTCTGAAGGAACCATTCTCGAAAATGAATACCGGAAAGACCGTTGCCGTAGCCAAATCAATATCAAGTTAGATTCTCCGGTCACTTACTTCCTTACCTCATCATTAGGAAATCATCATCAGGTTATCTACGGACACCACAAAAAAGAGCTGAAGGAATATTTCCAGTCCTTAGGTCTTAGAGAAATAGTTGCTTAAAAATCAAAAGTCCGGATTCAGTCATCAGCCATTAAGCAGACTTAATGGACAAATGATGTTATCCGGACTTTTTTATTAGCAGATAAGTTTTTTGATTTCAGCCACTTCTTTTTCATCACAGGTGGATGAGAACTCAATATAAGTCCCTTTATTCTCAATTTCACGAAGGGTTATTTTCTGATTATGGAAAATAAGCCTGGTTTTTCGCTTTTTCTCAATTTTTCCGATTTTAAATCCACTATTGATGAAATCACTCAGACAGGAATCCTTATCCGGCCAAACCTTAGTGAATTCTTCTTCCGATAGCAGAATATTTATTGGTCGGATGACCTTGTTATCAAACCGGGATTTTGGAGCACCTTTATGAATAAGAGAGGAGGGAAGATAGGTTTTTCCTTCATCAGCAGAGACCTGTCTGAAACGGATGATATTATTTTTATCCAGCTGAGTATCGTCCTCATTGACTAGGTAATAATCTTCCTGATACTGAACGGAAACAATCTCGGATTTTCCTTTTATCCGATTAATCAATTCCTGATCAGAAGTGAAAATTTCATCCTTAGTACGGTATAAAGCACCTGCTCTTAATTCGGTAAAAGACATATTATTATTCAGGATAACATCAGCTTTAAGTCGGCAGGGAGCAATGGTTTCCTTATATGACTTAACAATATACTTGAAATAAAGATTGACAGTAAAAACATTATCGGCGCTGGTGATTTTTGAGTCACGGATGATACGTCTTAAAAACAGTGACTTGGGGTTACCATCAATGAAATTCTTAATAAAGGAAACAGTCTTCAGACATGAGAGAAAAGACTCATCCAAAGCATAGATTCCTTCAGCAATGATGACATCATATTTATGGCCATCAAAGGCATATGTGCTTTCTAAACGTTCACAAATAACCTTACTATATCTTTTTTCACTGACTTTTTCATTATTAAGAAGTTTGATAATATCCTGACTGGCTTCCTGAAGGTTGTAGACAGTTGGTTCATCAAAATTTAACTTTTTCCACTCCGCAGACAGTCCATCAATGAAAGTATTCATCAATTCCGGATTAATCAAGTCTTTTATCGAAGCCCTGATTTTTTCAAGTATTTCCGGTTTATACTTACTGTCAAAAGGAACATCATAGATAATTTTTTTGATCTTTGATTCAATTTCTTCCATATTCGGTAAAGAATTATTGAAATAATTCAAGTTTACTTTATTAGGAATTATACCGCTTAAACCAAAATTATATTTATCCAAAGACAGAATTAAAGCTTTATGGCCATTCTGATTGAATAATTCCTTTAGATAACGGGCAGCATACGATTTTCCGCTGGAAGAAGCACCTGAAATAAGAATCACTGCCTTATGCTGAGATTCCATAGTTTCTTCGCTCAGATCAAGATTACTGAAAGCCCACTTATCTAAATGATGAAATTCAAAAGCCATAACCCCTCCTTAAAAGGCACCGACAATCAAACGGAAGATTGAAACAGCAACATCATAGAAGATACGGCCTATTGAGAAATAGCTTCCTTCCGCTAAGTTTAAATCATTGACTAAGAAAGTATCAAGGGAATTTAAATCTTTGCCAAGCAACGCATAATTCACAAAAAGCAGAATTGTAAACAGAACAATGATAATAAAGGACAAATTAATATCAAAATTAATTCCTGCCAGGAATCTACCGGTAAAGGATTTGCCAGCATCTTCCCCAGCGTTTTCTTTGACTGATTTTAATATTTTTTTACTTAGAAGACCGACAATCAGGAATATAGAAACAAAGAGGATGGCAATCATTGTCAGGTTATAGAAAGAAGAAGCAATTGCTTCACCCACTGTCTCAGAACTAATAGTTATGTGACTTTCGATGGCACCAAAAGACCATTTAGGTATTTCCATTTCGTTCATACCATTCTCTATCAAACTTATAGAATTGGCATATTCACTACCGGCCAATGAAGAAGTAAATGCTTCTGTATTAGGTACTAATGAAAAGTAGTAATTAAACAAAGGATGATCATATATTGAACCAATGTTGACAATCAGCCTAGCTAGAGGTCCACAGGCAAAAAATCCTGCAGCCAATCCTAAAGGAAAACTCAGATAGACTTTCTTAAAATCTTTAAATCCTTTGAAAAAGCCAAATAAAAATCCAAGAACCAAAAGGCCAATAATTATATAATCGAGATATCCTAAAATATTACCTATCATAATAAATTTGCTGCTTCAGTTTAACTAAAGCCTCCTCTCCTTTAAGGACTTTAACAATGTCTAAGGCAAAATCAATCGTTGCTGCACAAGAGCGGCCAGTAATAAGCTTTCCATCAATAACAGAGTATTGATCTAGATAAGTTTCCCCGAAATCTTCATTCATGGAAGTGAAGCAGGTATATCTCCGTCCTTTCAAAAGTCCCAAATGTCCCAAAATAGTCGGCCCGGCACAGATAGCTGCTAAATATTTTCCGGAATCGGAAAATTCTTTCACCACAGACAAGAAAAAAGGATCTCTTTCTTCAGCCAAATATTCTGGTCCGCCCGGAATGAAAAGCATGTCAAACTCAGAAAGCTCAACATCATGAAGATTAACTAAACTCACCACTTCCGTCTGATAACGGCCAGAGGCCTTTTGCGAATTAAGGCCGGCTACAGTCACATCCAAACCAGCACGTCTGAGGATAGCAATAGTTCCAATAGCCTCGATATCTTCAAAACCATCAGTAACAACAGTAAGAATTTTCATTTATCCACCCCCTATTTTGTTATCAAACTTATTCTTTATATTATATAATAAACAAGGAAATAATTAAACTTATGAATTCAATTGAAAAAGAACTAGAAAACATTAACGGTTATGCCTTCCCCTTTGAAGGCGAAAAACATTTGGCGACTATTGTCGAACTTCCTTACCGCAAGGATACCTGGAGAGAAAACGGGACACCTGCACTCAGAGAATTTTTGGCTGTAGTCAGGGCTATTTCGCAGTATGAAATGGTGGTTGTCATCGCTGACCCAAGAATTGATTTCTCAATTGTCAGAGATTTTCAAATGCCCAACACCCATATTCTCCGTCTTCCTTATGATGATAGCTGGGCCAGAGACAACATTGGTGTCTTCCTTTTGAATAATGAAACCAAACTTCTCTGCGGCGTTGATTTTCTTTTCAATGCCTGGGGCGGAAAAATTGATGGTCTTTATAAAGATTGGAACAATGACAACAATCTTTCAAAAAACACTTTTCTTGATTTGCTTATTCCCCGATATCCACAGAAAGATTTTATCCTTGAAGGAGGAAGCATCCATACCGATGGAAAAGGCACTATCCTAACCACAGAAGAATGCTTGCTGTCCAAGGGAAGAAATAGTTCTTTGACCAAAGAAGAAATCTCTCAAAAACTGATGAGCAGCTTAAATGCAAGAAAGATTTTATGGCTTCCTTATGGCATCTACAATGATGAAACAAATGGACATGTCGACAATATTGCCTGTTTCCTTAAGCCAGGAACAGTTGCCTTAGCCTGGTGCGATGAAGAAACCAATCCTGAACAATTTGGTAGATGTTTAGCTGACTTACAGTATTTAGAAAGCCAGAGTGATGCCGACGGTAACCCACTTACCATTGTCAAGGTAACTCTTCCAAAACCACTTTATCTCACCGATGAAGAAGCTAAAACCATTGAAAATGATGATACAGCCATCGAACGTGTTGGCGGCCGTAGATTAGCTGCCAGCTATATCAATTTCTATCAGGGTGAGAGATTTGTTTTAGTTCCTCAGTTCAATGATGAACAAGACTTGAATGCTCTTGATTTCTTCAAAGAACAATATCCAAATAAAGACATCATTCCTATTCCCTCACGAGAAATTCTCTTGGGCGGAGGAAATATTCATTGCATC
>JBAXZU010000045.1:0-12466 GCA_041670225.1 Bacilli bacterium
GTGACTAGTTTTGATTTTAACACCTTATTTTCAATTGTGAACAATTTAGAGCATGTTGCTTATAAAAAAGATAGATAATGATAGAAAATGTAATTTTCAATCATCTTCAATCACTTTCAATCATAATTATTGGACCACTAAAAATGTATTCAGAAAAGAATTATAATCGGTTATAGAATATTAGATTAACCAAAAGGCCTTTTAAATAAGGACTTTATACCAAAAATGAGATCTTATAATGACTGATTAATCAAATTTTAAGTATTAAAAGTTTTGTTTGATTATTTTGTTTCTTTTGTGATTGATTTGTCAGTTTAAAATGAAAGAGTATCAATCTTTTAATCAAATGTGATAAAAAATGGACAAATTAGAAACACCTATGCTATAAAAGTCATAGCCGAAGCTGTTATGCGCTTTCATCTTCATTACTCTTACGACATAATTGATTGATTGGTTATTGGGGAACGAACAATCAAAATGCCTAACGCTAAAACAATCAAGGAGGAAAAATGATGTTTAGCAAAAAGAGACTGCCGTTATGGCGTGGACTATCTGGAATATCCCTGTCTGCATTAGCTTTGTTAACAATGGGTTATGGGATTGCTGATACTTGGAGATCAACAGTTGATTCTGCTTTAGGTACTAAAAGTTATGTAACTGATTCTTCTAATAGTAAATATACTTCTGTTTATTCGACTGGCGATGAAGTCATGGAAGCTAGCAAAGCCTATGCGGTTGAACAAGGCGCTGAAGGCACAGTCATCATGAAGAATGACAACAATGTCTTCCCGCTTGCTAAGACTTCTAAAATCGCTTTAATGGGAACTGCCGCCTATCATTCTTATTATGATGCTGCCGGCAATTCGGATCAGGTCACTTTAAAAGCCGCTTTAACAGCAGCTGGTATGACAGTCGATCCGACATTGGATAGCATCTATACCGAATTAGCCACTCATAACACCACCGTTACTGGTATGTGGGGTCAGACCTCGACTACTTATGATTACGGCCCGAATTTCACTACCGGTGATTATGATTCCACCGGTTTCCAAATCAAGGAAGCTGATCCTTATACTGACTTTGTCACTGCTGGTGGAGCCACTAGTAGCTGGAAGAGCTCAGTCGATGCTGATGTTGCCGTAGTCGTGTTCTGCCGTCCTGGCGGAGAAGGAACTACTTACTATCCCGGTATTGCTAAAGACACTGATGGTAAAACTTTGAATCAGAATCCATTAGCCTTCTCACCTGATGAATTAAACGTTGTCAAAGCTGCTAAGGAAGTAGCCAGCAAGGTTATTGTTCTATTAAACACTTCCTGCACTTTAGAAGTCGGGCCTTTGATGAGCGGAGAGTATGCTGTCGATGGTATTGCCTACATTGGTATTCCTAATGACTATCAGTTTACTGGTATTGTTCAGGCTCTTGATGGTGATGTCAACCCTACAGGTGCCTTAGCTGATACTTATGCTTATAGCTCTACTAATTCCCCGGCCATGGTTAATTTTGGCGGTGACTATTATTCTGATTATGAATCACTTGCCTCTGATTTAACTAATTACACTGATCCTCGCTGGCCGACTACTGCTGTCAGCAATGACAAACAAGGATCATTCGGTGGCAGTGCTTCCTACAATGGCGGTACTTATATTGCTGAGGCGGAAGATATCTATACTGGCTATAATTACTATGAAACCAGATATTACGATACTGTCTTGAATCAAGGAAATGCTTCTTCTACTACTGGTTCAATTGATGGTAATAATTGGACCTACAGCAATGAAGTCTGTTATCCTTTCGGTTATGGTCTTTCTTATCTTGATTATACTGAGACCTTACAAAGTGTCTCCGTAGAAACCAGGGCTGGCGGAAATATAACTGCAACCATCAATATCACCAACAATGGCTCTAAGAGCGGAAAGTTCTTAGGACAGCTTTACGTAGCTACTCCTTATACGGCTTATGATAAAGCCAACAAGGTTGAGAAATCAGCCATTCAATTCTTAAGTTCCGGAAAAGTTGAAGTAGCTGCTGGAGCCACTGAATCCGTTAACATCACCATCCCAACTAAGTATTTAGCCAGTTATGATTACACCACAGCTAAAACCTATATCTTGGATGGCGGCACCTATTACTTTGCAACTGGCAACGGTTCTCATGAAGCCTTAAATAACGTCTTAGCTGCTCAAGGACATCAAGGAGACAAAACCGGAGACACCAATTGCGTCAAATCCTGGAGCTCTGGCAATGAAAATGATACTGACACTACTACTTTCTCAGTCTCTGATTCCGGCGCTAAGATCACTAACGAAATGGCTGAAGCTGATTTGAATTACTATCTTCCTGATACAGTCACTTATCTTTCCAGAAACGACTGGAAGAATACTTATCCTATTAATTACAACACTGTCAATAGTGGCAAAGGCGTAACTGTCTCTTCTTCAACCAAGAAGGATGAATGGACAACTGAATTACGTAATCAGACTTACACTGTCAAGACTGATGATCCTGTCACTAACATGAACGGTGAAAACAATAATGTTACCTTCAGTGACATCACCTACGATGCTCAGACAAACATCAAAGATGAATTCTGGGATAAGTTAGTTGAAGAAATCCCTGCTGATGAATCCCTAGGAGCTATTGCTCATGGTGGATCGCAGTCAGATACTCTTTCTAACATCAAGAATCCAATAGTCAAACAGTATGATGGTCCTAAAGGATTCAACAGTACGATGCTATCCAACAACAATGGAGAAAAGGGAACTGACCCTTATTATGTTGATCCCGATACGACAGCCGGAAAGTTCATGACTAACGTCAATTCCGTGTCTTTGATGGGCTCCACCTTTGATCCTGTCTTAGCTGAAAAATGGGGCGAGTTGCTTGGAAATGACGGTCTTTGGTTAGGCGCTTATCAGATTTGGGCAGCAGCTTTGAACTCTCATCGTACTCCTTATAATGGAAGAAACACTGAATATCCATCCGAAGATGCTATGCTATCTAATATCTTAGGTAAAGCCATGATTGTCGGAAGCAAAAAGTTTGGTATCATTGTTGGTCCTAAACACATTGGCTTCAATGACCAGGAGCATAACCGTGCTGGAATCTCCGTCTATATGAATGAGCAGAAATTCCGTGAAACCGATTTAAGAGGATTCCAGGGAGCTGTCGAAGATGCCGGTTCCTTAGGTCTGATGGTTGCTTTCAACCGTTTAGGTGCGACTAACGCTTCTCATGATGTCAGTTTCCTTAAAGGCATTATCCGTACTGAATGGAACTTCAATGGTCTTATCTCTACTGATTTCATGAGCAACGCTTATTACTTCAATCCGGAATCCTGCACTATGGCTACTATTACTCAAATGGCTGATTTTGCTGGCAATAACTCAACTTTAAGCGGCGGCACTAATGGTGTTGATGCTACTTGGTCTTATCTCTCTGATAAAGCCATTCAAAACGATAATGCCTTAGTAGAAGCCTCCAGACAATGTATGAAGTATCAGCTCTATGCCTTTGCTAACAGTGCTGTCTTAAACATCTCAACTACTCGTGTCACTCCTTCCTGGGAAATGGCTTTGAAGGTTGGCATTGGTTGCTCAATTGCTTTGTCAGTCGTCTTTGTCGGCTTCTGGGTAACTACCGAAGTCATTGGTGATAAGAATAAGAAAGGAGCTAAGTAGTTATGAATAACCTTTTAAAGAAACAAAAGGTCGGTGCTTACTTGTATTTAGCAGTCTTTGTCTTAACCTTGATTGGCTTCATCATCTATCTTGCTAACGGTGCTAACAAAGGTTACTTCCAAGGAACTACTGCAAGTGTTGTCGTCTTACTTTCAATCCTTGGATTATTGTTCACACTCGCCGTTATAATTATTCCTCAGTTCACCTTCACTGGTGTATTAGCTAAGATTATGAATATCTTAGTTGAAGCAATCAGAATCGTAATCCCGTTAGTCTTAATGTCTGCTTTCATCATCTTCACCGGATCCAGACTGGAAGGCTTAAGCTACATCTTCTTCTCTGATGCTAATACCTTAGCCGAAATCCAGACGGCCGCTAATATGTCTTCAGCCTATGGCGCAATAACTGGTATGATCTTCTATCTAATCACTCAGATTACCTCAGTGGTTGCTACCTTCTTCCCTATCATCAAATCACCGGAAGAATTGCAGCCTGCTGTCAGCAAGTAACTAAGTAAAAAGCCTTTGCAGAAGTTGCAAAGGCTTTTTGTATGGTTATAAAGTTGGTTCTAGTTTATTTATTGAAGATTCTAATACCAGCCTGCTTATAAGGAAGAATAGTATTATCATCAGCATTGGTATAGATTTCATCATATGAGGTCAGTTTTTCGGTTCGATAAGGGAAACTATTGCTGAACTTGTTCTTATCAACCAAAAGAATATGCTTATCGCTTCTTTCAAAAGCTTTCTTTTTGATTTCCATAGTCTCAATTGATGGCTCATAAGAGCCATCTAATCTAATACCAGCACAGGAAGAAAGCATCACGTCAGCTTTGAAATAATCTAAAAGACTGCTAGTAAGTTCACCACTTGTGGAATAAGTACTGTATTGAACAGTACCACCTAATAAAATGACTTTGACATCCTTCTTACTAGCTAACTTCATAGCTAATTGGAGACCGTTAGTGATGACTGTCTTATAAGTGAAATCCATTCTTTCAGCATAGCCTAGGCAGGTAGAAGAATTATCAATAAAGATTGAGGAGAAAGAAGGAAGCTTGTTTAAAGCCAGGGTAGCCGTCTTTTCCTTATCCGCTGAATTCTTTTCAATACGAACAAAAATAGATACTTCATCAGAAGCATCAAGCAAGACTGCTCCACCATGCGTTCTCTGAATAAGGCCCAGCTTCTGCATTTCTGAAAGATCTCTTCTGACTGTAGCAGCAGAGACATATAAAACATGTGCAAGTTCTTCAACCGTAGCTCGATTATGTTCCTTCAAATACTGAGAAATAAGTTTGAATCTTTCCGAAGAAAACATTTCTTTCTTTTCATTTTCCATATTTAGTAAGCCCCTATCTAGTTTATTATGAGCAAAAGAAAGCAATAGTGCAAACAAATAATCAGGAAATACCTAGTTTTTCAAACAAGCTAAGGGAATTACAAAAACACCATCAGGCCTTCTATAAGCGTTTTGAGTTGCCGTAATTACTGCTAGAAAGGTAGTCTTTTCATTTTGGATTCATCAATATTGCTAGCTAGTTTCAAAAGATTTTGGGCTCCCTCATCAATTTTGTCTTGGTCACCCAATTTAACTTCAAAAGCCGCCCAGCTGCCATTTCTAAGATGAATAACTGCGTCTGCTTCCAAACCTGATTTATCACGGAAATGATAGACTTGTCCATCATTTGCTTCTGCGTAAATTTTCAAATCTCTTACAACCAATGATTCAAACAAGAACCTAAATGTCCGTAAATCATTAGGTCATAACCCTAAACTTGAACAAGCAATTGATGGATCGACAAAATGTCTGGTTGGTGAAGTCCTGATTGCAATCTTGCTTCTCAAGTTCGGATTCCAAGCTGGTATATCTTCAATAACATAGATATTTCTTAACCAATTCAAATAAGAAGAAACAGTAATATCACTTATACTCTGGCTGTCCTGCTGATAAGAATCAGAAACAATTGTTTGAATAGAACATTTAGTGGCCGTGTTTCTAGTATAGGAACGTAATACTGATTTCATTTTATCAGAATTCTTTTTGCTTTCTTCCAAGCCATAGAAATCATTATTGATCAAACTATCATAATAATTATTAGCAATATCAAGAGCTATCTCTTTTCTTTGGCCAACTGATTTTGGCCAACCGCGGCGGCAAGTTAAGAAAGAATAATCTTCTATGTTTTTAGTTGAAATAGCGCCTTGTGAAAAAGTACCATTGAAAAGACCTTTGATTGAATATTCTCCCGTGCTATCCAAAGATTCAAAAAGAGACATTGGTCTCATGACAATAGTGCTAATTCTACCAGTCCCACTATGTAAGATTTCTTCTTTAGAAACAGGAGTAGCACTATCGGTCAGAATAAATTGCCCGAAATTTCCTCGATGATCTACTTTGAAACAAATAGCATCCCAAATAAAAGGAATAATCTGCCATTCATCGATGAGTCTTGGCGTGGAGCCTTGAAGAAAACCTCTGGGGCATTTTTGGCAAGAGCAATATTTTGTTCACGTGATTTAGGATCTTGAAGATAGACAACACTCTTGGCGATTTGCTCGGCAGTAGTAGATTTACCACACCATTTGGGACCTTTAATTATTACACAGCCACTGCTTGCTAATTTTCTTTTTTTGCTATTTGGCACCTTTTTGCTTTGCTATTTGGTAATAAAAAGGTCTTCCCATAGCAGGAAGACCAAGTGTTTCATTAATGAGGCTGATAGCGGCACATACTTACGGCAGCTAATACTGCAACAAAAGTCGGACCAGAGCGAAGAGTTAATTACTACTACGTCAATGACTATCAGTGTGAAAAAGTATAGTCGGGTTGAAGTCTAATGTCAAGCTTTTTACTTTCTCTTTACGATCGGAATCCAGACCTCACAAGGCCATTTGCCATCATCATTAGCTCTAGGAGGATAGAATTCCAATTCGGGTGAATCAGCGTGCACATAGCCAGAATCCGGCAACCATTCAGCAAAGATCTTCTTAGTAGTATCCTGCAGGTCTTTAACTCCTAGGCAGGAAAACTTAGCGTAGGTCTGAGGTTTAATCTTGATTTCTTCATAGTCTTTGCTTTGACCTTTAACAGCAATCATATATCTAAATGCCGTGCAATCATTGGAGAAAGCATAACAGACTCCAAAAACACCAGTGTCTTTAGTGGTCTTGGTCAGCTTCTCTAATTCACCGTCAGTACCAGCTTTAGCCCACATATTAGGAATCTGAACAAAGTTCTCACCATTCTTATTAGTAAAGTCCTGAGCTATTCCATGAAGCGTAAAAGCATCGTCTTTTTCAATTCGGAATTTCATATCATTTGATCCTTTCATCTGTATTTGAAAAGAAAGAGGAGAAAAGCTACTAAGTTCTTTGCCTTCTTTGATGGCATCATTAGGATTGATGCCTTCAATCTGCTTGAAGGCTCTAGCAAAAGAGGAAGAAGAATCATAGCCGTATTTCAGGCTGACATCTAAGACACTCATATTCTTGATAAGTAAGTCTTTTGTCGCCTCGGACATGATTCTTTTTCGAATGTAGTAAGCTAAAGACAAACCAGTGATGAATGAAAACAGACGCTGAAAATTATATTCTGAGCAGCATGCTTGCTCAGCAATTTTCTTTGCTTCAAGATTAATCGAAAGATGGTCTTCTATGTAGTTGAGCGCGTCATTCATCTGTTGTGGCCAATCCATGTCTTCTTTTCCTTTCGCTAATAGTCTAAAGGATCAGGAAATAAATATCTCCTCTTTACTTGCACAATTTTGTTTAGAATTCAAAAGAAGAAACTAATAGGCATTATAATAGAAAGTAAGATTCTTAGTAAATTTCATTCCTTCCTTGAAGTCATTCTTGATATCATCCTTGGATAAAGGAAAAAACGGAACAGCTATGATAACCACTTGAAGAAACCGATGAAGGATACATGACACTGACTTGATTAGTGACTTTGGTCACTTCTGCTGCTATAACAATATGTCCATAGCTAAAAGAATAAGTGGCTCCATATACTAAGTCTCCGGATAGCATTTCAAACTTGGCTGTCTTATCATCGTCAGTCACTTCATGACAATACTGAAAAACTAGCAAGCAGCAATCCTAACAAAGCCTTTTGTTTCATTCTAATCACCTCACCCATTAATATAGAGATATATTCATTTTCGTAAAGCAGTTTCGGCGGGTATAACGTATGAGATAGCCTTGTATGATCTAATTAATAGTGTTTTTTAATTAATAATGCAATTGTTTTATCAAAGACAACTTTATTAAATACAATAGTTTTGCTAATATAGCAATCTAAAATTAGTTTACTTTCTTTCCTTTATATACCTTATTGTAGACAATCAATGAACTATCATAGGTATTCTCAATGGTATTTCTGGTAACAATCGATAAGGGATAAATCAGCAGGTAACAGAGCAAGATATTAAAAGGTATCTCCAAAGCGCCTGACAGTAACTGAGATAAGTAACTTAATCCATAATCCAAACCATAAAGACGATTAATCCATAAGGAGGCTAAGAAGGGAGTTATTATCAAATCCCGGATAGCATAAACAACAAAGAGATCCAATACTGTGAATTCTCTTTTCTCTTTCTTACTAAGCAAATAACAAATAGCTAAAGCCACTAAGGCACAGACAATGAATAGAAGCGGAATCAAGACTCTCCACATGAGAGTCAATTCCATCTTGAAGTTACCTACTTTGATTTTATTAAGAAAAGGAAGAGTTATATATAATCCAGCTGCCGAGATGGCAATAATTCCAATACCGGTTATTCCTTCCTTGATTCTTTGATTCTTAAGTACTTTCAGTACCAATGCCGGTATTAAGCCAAGCAGGGCGGCATCAATGGTAAAACCGGGATAATAAGCGCCACCAGTTGGAAAAGCCAGTGCTCCTATTAAATCAGCTCCCGCACTGCTAACCATGCCATAGAAAGGTCCGTTGATCAGTAAACAGATAACTAACGGTAATGAACCTAAACCCACTTTAACTGAATTAACCCCACCGATAGGAATATAAAAAGAGAGTCCCGCAATACGCGAGAGGATAATGGACAGAGCCATTAATACGGCCGACGATGATAACTTAATTAGATCCTCATTCCTTCTTTTCATTTCTTTTTTTACAATTAACTAAGATTATAAGCTATACCTCTCAAAAATTGCTTCTTTAAATGAAGAATCTGAAAGATAACGCTTAAATTCAATAAAAAAGCTCTCTTTGGGTTTAAACAAAGAGAGCTAATGGTTAATCAATTGTAGAAGGATCGACTTCGTAGAAGATATAGTTCTTCTTCAGCTTGAATGCTGACTCCAATTTCCCGTTGATACGGAAGATCGGATCAGGATTGCTTTTTTTCATCAAGTTATGAGGGTCAATCACGACATCTGATCCTAGAACATGATCAATCAAGACCTTGCCAGAAGAGACTACTTGACTGAAAGAATAAGAAGCTGAATGATTATCATAGGAATAGAAGGTTGAAGAGGAGGTCAAATCATTGTCATAGTAGTTATCAAGACGGTAATTATAGTTAGCATGATCAACATACTTCGTATTACCGATGTTGCTAGTTGGGTTATCAGTGAAGATTTCGGTAAAGACACCCCTGATATAAGCACCTGATAATTTAATGGATGATGGCAAACCGTTTTCATAAGTGACTTTGATTCTAAAGCGGTAAACACCAGGATTGATGACTTCAAAAACATTAAGATTCTGAGGGTTAGATAAGTCAGTCGGATGAATGTTTCCTCTCAGGATATTCTGAGTATAGAAGACTTTTTGTTTGCTTGGGTTGACGTATTGCGTCGTTGAATCAGGCATATAGCAAATGTCATCTTTTCCTGATCCATCGGCACTAGTATCAATGGTTACTGAATTGTTAGTTTGATTAGAGCCATAGTTGACACCGAATCTGATGTAAGAGGAGCTAGGAAGAATGATTTCATTGGTATAGAAGTCATTGATATTGGAATCATTGGTAATATCATTAGTGAAAGGCAGAACCGTTCCGTTACCAGCTGAATAATCTAAGGAAGTTGTGATATCACCCACAAACTTGTAATCATAGACTCGTTCAATATAGACCTTCATGTAAGTGGTGCAGTGACTAGTGTTCTTGTTTTGGAGTATCAGTTGATTACCAGTGTTATAAGTTGTTTTATCGGAAGTATCTTTGGTATAGGTCTTATTAGCATCGGAAGCATAGATGAGGTTCTTCTCTTTTAAAGCAGAATCAACGGAAGTGTTCAGCATCTCATCTGCATCATAGGTGGATTCATCATACCAATAAGAATCGATATCCTGATCCGCAATCTGGTCATAGTAGACATAGAAGTTATAGGTGCAGCCACTATCCAATTTTTCATTGATCAAATTAGAGAGGTTGATATTGAAGTCACCGGAATCATAGCCAGTTGAGTTCCAGCCATCCCAGACCGAATCATAGTTGCCTGAGAAATTTGAAGTGCTGCTAAGTCTTAATCTAGAGGTCTGAAGACGATAAGTCCGATCCAGATAGTAGACGTTAGTAAGAGGAACACTGTCAGTCGGTTTATTGCTGATCACCTGAATGTTCTTTAAAGCATAGTAGAAAGGAATCTGATCTCGGTTTTCTGACAATGACCAAGAAGAGGAAGTAGAAGGCAGCATTGTCCATTGAAAACCACCAGGAACGTTAACAAAGTCTTCGTTGACTAAATGAACTGCTGGCAATTTATTGCTGCTCTTATAGTCCTTGCCATTAGTGTAGATAGCATATAAATAGATGTTTCTATCACCATCCGAATCATATTTGGAAAGATTTTCGGATAAATCAAACAAATCAACCTGCAAAATATCACTTGTCTTGGAATCGTTGTTTTTAGCAACAGCAGTATCACAGGTAAAGCCAGCAAAGTAGTTATACCAATTACTGTTATCAGTCTTATCTGAGAAACAGTTACCAAGACTGGCATACTGACTCGAGCTAAGACGCTTATAAACGTTTGTGAACTTCTTATAGCCAAACATCGTGCCATCATTGGTATCTTTGTCTTTCTGATCAGTTGGATAACGGGTTCCAGTACGGTTAGAACCATCGGCACCGGTTCTGGTGCCCCAATATCCTAAACGAACATTGTGATAAGAGAAAGCGTTCTTCTTGGTTTCATTATCGTATTCTTTAACTGGAGTGTTGGAAGAAGTTTCATAGGTAGCGGCTCTAGGCTGAGAAAAGAAATAAACATTGTAGTAGTTGGATTCCTTAGTATCAGAAGCAAAATAATAGTTCTCAGCAATATCATCAATTTTGATGTTGCTATCACCATCATTATCAAAACCAATCTCAGTCGAAGCAGTCTTATCCGTATTGAAAAGCCATAACCCATAACAGGTTCCGCCAACTAAGCTAGCCGCAACTGCACCGATTAAAGCCGGTAATATATATTTGAATTTCATAAGGTGTACCTGGAATTAAAGTGATCGGGCATCTAAGACACTAGCCGTAATAGTAATCTTAGAAGGATTAGTTTCATCCTTGATATCAGTAATCATTTGCGTAAAAGACTTCTGATCAGTCGGAAAATGGCCGCTGATCCAATTGAAGTCGACTGAATACTTAACGGAATCATTCTTAGAGAAGGAATCATTTCCATCTTGATCGCTGTTATCCTAATTTTTCGTATATATAAAAGTCTGCTTCTCAGCTGAAGCCTTCTCAGTCAGTTCCTGACTATTAGAAGCAAGCTTAACATCCTTGACTTCAATGTACTTACCAATGTTGCCTTCAAAGGAGAAGACTAACTGATAATCAACGGCAATTTTAATTAAATCCGTAACAGAAGAATACTGATAAGAGGAAATCTGATATTTACCAATCATTCCTCTTTGAAAATCAATATAGGATGAGACAGAGACATCGACATTCATATCAGTGCTGTTCTCATCCAGAATGATTTCCTTATTATTAGAATCCAGGACAGCAGTCAAAGAATTGACTGAAGCTGCCGAGGTAACTGTGTAATTGGCATGGGTAGTCTCGCCGGAGGCATTGGTTGAGTTAAAAACCCAAACACCAAAGCCGGTTCCGGTGAGTGCTAAACAAGATAAGATAGGAAGAAAGAAAGATACTAGATTGTTACCCATAATCCACCTGCCTTTTTAATGCTGGAAAATTATAGTACTTGCTTTTTAAAAAGGATAATTATTGGACAAGCAGCCAATTAAAAGTTCAAATTTAATAGTAACTTTAGTTAATAGAAGTGAGCTTATAAAAGCCAAAGAATTATTGAAAAGCATCTAAATTAATTAAATTGCAGCCACTATTTGCGTAAATATTGATAAAAACTGATAAAAACAAATTTTGCTTTTTGATTACATTTCCATATATATGTGGAATATGGGTTAGCCTAACACTTTAAGGCTTTTGTTCTTCCATAAATACGCATTATTTTTGCTCATTTTACGTGATATCTAGAATAAATTTATTTACTTATGCCTGTTTTGCTGATTTTGAGTTTAAAAATCAGCTTAGAAAAGCAAATATAATTTAAGAAGCTCTTCCTTTGCTTTTACAAATTCAAAAAAAGACTGCCAAGAAAACATAGTTTCCTAGCAGTCATTAATTCATTTAATCAGAAGAAGCTTAGAATTCCCACTTTCCCTTCATGGCCTTAGCCACATTTCTCGTGTCATCACGTTCCTTAATGGTTTCACGCTTATCATAGTTCTTCTTACCTTTAGCTAAGGCAATCTGAACTTTGGCATAGCCATGTTTGATATACACACGAGTAGGA
>JBAXZU010000046.1:0-12382 GCA_041670225.1 Bacilli bacterium
ATTGTAATGGTAGAATTCTCCGAATGTCGGGGCATCATACCAGAAACGAATAGCAATATCCTGATAATGTGATAAGACAAATTCCTCAATTTCTTTATTTCGAGAGGTATCTTTGTTTTCCAAAACAACGGCCATGGCATCATTCTGCAGCTGCGGAACAATCTCACCATAATGGACATTCATCTGTTCCGGATGGAAAAAGAAATCATAAGCATCATCATGCCCGGAATAATAAAGATTGTCATCATCCTCAATCATAACATTCTTGAAACTGGATTCCGGAAAATGGGAAAAGAAATCAGCGATTTCTTTCACGGTGTAGCCGACAGCCTGCAGTGGTTCATTTCCATCATCATAGGAAATCAAGGCTCCATTATAGGAAATTAAAGGGGCCGTAAGTCCTAGGTGACGATAATAAGGTAAAACGGCTCTTGGCGGTCTGCCACTGGCAAGAGTGACAATATTGCCTAAGCTTACCAATTCTTGGAGGAGTTCTTTGGTTTTCGGTTCGATTTCTTTTTTACTATTAAGTAAGGTTCCATCAAGATCAAAGACAAAGAGAAAATGTTGATTGCTGAATAATTCTTTATTTAATTTTTTCATATTTCTATTCTAATATAAACCCGATTATTCTTCATCAAGAAATTGTAAAAAATAACAAATCTATTCTTTTTTTCAAATCCTGTCTTATTTAACTGTCAAGGGTTTATTTCCCAAAAGGAAAAATGATAAAATCATAAGTATGAACAATTTAATTTTATTATTACTGCCATTGGCTTTCTCCCTCTCTTCGCCTTTAACAAATTATGCATCCAAAACATTTGACGGCCGTGCCTACAATACTAGTCAGAAAATGGATTTCACCGATTCAACTACTGCCGAAATCGAAGATTACTATGGAGATATCGGTACAAAGAAGGGCGATGATTTAAAAGATTATCTTTATGATGTTCTTTCGGTTGACAATACTTTTGTCACCTATGCCTCAGGTGTTACCCAATGGTACAAAATCACTGATCGAAACTGGGACTTAAGCCGAGAAATTTCTCCGGAGACCTATCTTTTTGATGATGATAAAATCGTTGACGGAAAACCGAATTTTTATGAAACTATGCTCTATTTTGATGACTGTTCAACTGAAAACCGCCAGATTAACACCCTCCTCAATTCTTTTACCGGTGTAGTAGGTCAGACTTCTGTTGACTGGACAAATAAAACCTGTCCGAAACTCAATTCGGTCTCTAATAATAAGGTTCAGGTCGACAAAGAACATGTCTGGGTAAAAAGCCATGGATTTTCTCCTTCTGGTGATCCAGCTAAAGGTGCCGGAACTGATCTTCATCATCTACTAGCGGCTGATCACAACACCAATAATGTTCATAATGATAAATACTATGGCAAGGTTTTCGACCATAATAGTGCCCAAAAAGTTTATTGCATCTATGGTGATGGAACCTATGATCTTTCCGGTTGGGTAGGTAATACTTCTTTAGGTGAAGAATGCTTTGAGCCAACAGATAAATGGAAAGGCGATATTGCCCGAGCACTGCTTTATATGGGTGTCAGATACTCATCCCAGGAAAATAATACGGAAAGCGAACCCTATTTGCTTCTGACAGATGACAATAGTCTGAAAGATGATAATTCATCCTATCATGGTGTCTTCCATAATCTCTCATCCTTCATTGAATGGAATGACCTTGATCCTGTTGACGAATATGAAATCCACCGAAATAATCTGATTTATAAAAATGTCCAGAATAACCGCAACCCTTTCATTGACCATCCGGAATGGGTGAAACGTGTCTATGCCCCAAATCTAATTAACGATTTTGACTTTTCCAATCTAGAAGAAAACTACAACCTTCATATTGGCAAAAATCAGGTCCTGGATATTACTCTTCCTTCCGATTCAGCATTGGTTTCAGCCATTACTTATGATAATACTGTCATTTCTCTTTTTGAGGATAAGAAGACTATCACCCCTATCAAAGAAGGAAGCACAACACTCTCATTCACAGTTTTGGATCATGATTACAATCCCTCAACTTTTGAAACGGAAATCAACGTTAAACCCGAATTATCTTTTACAACCGCACTTGAAGGTTCAAGTTTATTCCTAAGAAAAGATGAAACATTCAACCTTAATCCCGTGTTATCTAACGCTTTTGATAGTGAAATCTTCACAATTGAGGCTGACAATTTACATATCATCTCAGTTTCTTCTTCCGGAGTTGTCACAGCTTTGGATGAAGGAATGGCAACCATCTCCATTACTCTCAATGATTCTGAATCTACTATTCTTTCCACAATAGATGTTCTCATTTGTAATTCTCAGCATAACAGTGATCTTAATCTTCATGTCAATTCTATCTACCCTTCCTCATTGATTCTCCCACACAGTGATGAAACCATCACTATGGAATATGATGAGACTGCCTTTACTGTCAATTCCGATTATTCCTTTGTCTGTAAAAAAGAAGGAAGCTATACAATCAAGTTTACCGTTACTTATTCCAATGATTTTCAAAGTGAATATACCTACCAAGTCACCTGCAAAAAAGCACCTACCGTTTCCTATAACAACATTGGTCTGACAATCATCATTAAGAAAAATGAAGTGTTCTCACTAAATGCTAAAGCTGAAAACACCTTTGAGGATGAAACCTTAGTTTATGAATCTGTATCTCCTGAAATACTTTCAGTCGATGCTCAGGGAAATGTCACTGGTTTGAAGAAAGGCCTTGGCAAGGTCAACATCTACCTCGAAGGTGATAGCAAAGTTCTTTTAGCAACAGTGGAAATCAATGTTGAAGAAGACAATACCCTGCTCTATATAATCATTATTGTGGTTGCCTCTGTTCTTCTGATTGCTTTCTTTGCCATTATCTTCTTAGCCACTAAAACAAAATCCAAAAAAAGTAAATCTAGTAAGTCCAAAGCTTACTCAAAAGCCTATAATAAAAAAGGAAGTAAGAAAACTTCAAAAAGGAGATAAATCATATGGCCGAAATCAAAGCTGAAGTGGAAGTTAAAGACAAAGAAGAAACCAAAGAAACCGAAAAGAAAAAAGGCGGTTTTTGGTCAGGAATCAAGAAGTCTTTTAGCGATACCAATCGTGAAGCAAAGATTCAATCCTCTTGGGATAAAAACCATGATGAGGTCGAAATTTATGAAGGATGCGGATTATTCAATCTTCAATCCTTTATGGGTGAAATCAATAAAGAAAACATGACTGTCACTATTTTGGGTGAAATCGATATTCCTTATTCTTCTGTCTTAGTTAAAAGACCAAAGAACACCAACACTGAACTTCCGGAATTCTATTATGTCATCAAATGTCAAAGCAGCTCTGACACAATGGTCAAAGTAAAAATTACCGAAGATGACAAAGAAGTCGAATACGAAAGACAGGCAACTATTCTTACCCTTGATAAAAACATTCATGAAATCAAGGTCGTAAAAGTAAAAGATACCTATTTTCCTTTAAAAGAAGAAGTAAAATAAATCAAAGCCCAAAAGCTTGATCAATTGCTGCTAATAGTTCATACGGAGGATTGTATCCCCGCTTCACCAAAATTCCTTTTTCCATAAAAAAGGATTTCTTGAAGCCTGGATGCTTTCCTCCTTTTATTTCATCTAAAATAACTTGGGCATTGAGAAGGTAGACTTCCTGATACTTTTTGAAAGAAACCAGAAAGAAACCGATTCCTCCCATATTGAGAATCCGTTCTAAGTGGGTATACTGCTGGCTTCGGATCATAGAATAAGGTATTGAATCATGGATGGTTTCTTTGCATTCAAAATCAACATACTTTCCTTTATAAATTCCGACATAATCAGTCGTAGATTTTTCCTGAAAATATGCTTCTTCAATCATTCCCGGCTTAGTTTTAGACATCTTAACTACTTTAATTGGAGTTGGCCTTTTATAGATACAAGCCAATCCTTTTAATATATAGTATTCACATGATTTTGATACATCTGACTCAAACTGCATTCCCATATTGGCTTTGACATATTTGTCACGAGCCTTGTCTTCATCAGTGCGATTAGCTTTAAGTCGGTGATCAACATCGGTTTTAGAAGAAGAAATCTGCATTTTTCTTCCATCAGGGTAATTTACTGTTTTCATAATGCAAGCTTTATGAGATTTCTCAGATCCTCAGTTGTTGCCTTTCCCTGTTCAAGAACAAGAAAGGAAAGTTTCTTCCAAACCGAGTTCATTCCGCGGTTATTTTTAAAACATCCCATAACGTCATCCACAGTTTTCTCATTGTTACAAATAAAGCTGAAAAAAATCTTTTTCAGATAAACCGAGTCACTCAGTGGATCATGTAAAGTTAATGTCTTATCTATTCCATAGAAACTGATAAGCTTTTCAACAGATAAAGCCTGTCCTTTTTTATCAACAATGAACTGCTTAAGATAACTATAGAAATCAAGATAATTTTTCTTTATATGCTGAAGAAATTCCACCTGATATTCCTGCTTTTTATCAATTGTGGCTTCTAAAATACCAATATCGCCATGCCCATAACTTATATATGTCTTTTTCTTAAAAGAACGGAGAATATCAATGATTTCTTTAAGGACCAAATCAAAGTCACGTCCTTCCTCAGAAAGCTTTTCTTCAGTTATACCTGTTAGATTCGTGACTAATTTTCCAATCTTTTTATGGCTTTTTATGAGAGATGTATAAGTGATCTCATTGCCTACAATCTTGAAATTCCCATTAGTAAGACTAACAGGAACAATGACACACCCAATAGAAATGCCTTCACGTGAAAATTGGGTTGCCTCCATATCAAAAAAGACTAGTGCATCACAATCCGCTAATTTTTGATGTAAATTTGGAAAATCCATTTATTAATCACCAAAATTAAATTTCTTAAGCTCATCAGTCATAATATCAGGACGGCAGGATTTTTCAAGAATGACAAAAAGATGTTCTACTTCCTCTTCACCGAGAAGGGCAAACCAACTGGAGAAAAGATAGCCTAACTGTTTTTGACAGATTTGAAAGTAAATTTTTCCTTTTTCGGTAATATTCACATAAACCTGACGATGATTATTTTCATCAATATTGCGAACAATATATCCCTTGGATTCCAGTGTTCTCAAGTTAGCTGCAATATTTGGTCGGGTTGATCTAAGGGTATCAGCTAATTCGCTTGGATGAGTGTTTTCATGAGATGCCAGGTAAGCAATAATTTGAAAGTCAGTCATGAAAAGTGCCGAAAATATCTGAAGTTCGCCATTATCTTTTGCTAATGAGAGAAGCTCCATCAGTCTTTGTATTTTACCGGGTAAATCCGGTACATTATTTAATCCAGTTTTTTCTGACATATAAGAATCCTCTCTTAAAATTATACCAAATATTGTTAGTTTATAAAACCAAATTCACTAAAACTTAAACTGAGGCAAATAGTCTTATAATCATTTTTACCATAGAAGAAATAATTTCTTTGATAATGAAAGGTTTTTTTACAAATTATTAAGTTTATTTATACGCTTTAAATATTAGTTAGTATATAATATTTTAGTAGGAGAATATCTATGGCAAACGTAAAGCTTGTTCTTGATTCTAACAAAATCTACCACAAAGAATTTGAGGGTACAAAACCCGGCTATGATTCACTTCAGGTGGATTCTTTTCTCGACATTGTAATCAAAGATTACGACTCCTTTGAAACCTATATCAACAATGTCAAAGAAGAAACTCAGGAATTAGAACACAAAGTTCAGATTCTAAATGAGGAACTTTCTAAATGCGAAGCGGAAAACGCCTCTCTGAAATCAAAGCTGAGTGATATCAGCAACAATTCAGAAGCATCGCTCAGTAATCTTGAATACCTCAAAAAAATCTCATCTTTGGAAAAGGCTTTGTCCAAAGCCGGTATTAATCCTAATACAATCGAATAAAAAGAATCATCCGACCTGGGTGATTGCAGGTAGACTTCGGTCTATTTGAGGAAAGTCCATGCTCGCGCTGACTGAGATGCCAGCAGTGTTTGTTGCCAGAGGAAATACATGACTCTGGGTAGGGAGGAGTCCCTAACGGCAGAGAAGAATCTAAGTTCCTAACGGGATATGATGTCTTCTCTTGAAAGCTCCACAGTGACGAACCTTAGGGAAACCTTAGGAATGCAACGTTGGAAAGCCCCGCAAGCGAGAAACCTAAATTTTGGTAAGGGAAGTCGGAAAAGAGAACTGAATCTTAACCGGCGTTTGGAAGAAATTCCAATCAGATAAATTTTCATCCTCGACATAACATGGCTTATAGGGTCGGAACTCACTTTTTATCAGAAAGGAATGCAATATGCTTAGAAATCTGAACACTCCGAATAAAATAACTTTGGTAAGATTTGTCTTTGCTTTCTTAGTGATAATTATTTACTCCTTATCATTCATTCCTTCTTCTGCTTCTTTTGCACCTCAGATTGGAACAACCGGATTCACCTGGATTGACCTGACCTGTGCCATTCTTTTCATTCTCGGATCAATTACCGATGCTATTGACGGACACATTGCCCGAAGCAGAAACTTAATTACCGACTTTGGAAAATTCATGGATCCTTTAGCTGATAAATTCCTAGTTGATGCTTCATTAATTCTTCTTTCCACCAAAGTCGCATCCAATGGAACTTTCCTTCTTTTCCCATTCATCACAGTTTTATTTATTGGCCGTGATTTAGCAATGGATGGATTGAGAATGTTGGCAAACAGCAAAGGAAGGGTCTTAGCTGCTAACATCTACGGAAAAATCAAAACTGCCATGGAAATGGCAATTATTCCGATTATCTTCCTTAATGGATTCCCATTCTCATATTTTTCCTTCACTGGAAATGCCAATTGGGAATATACTTATATAGTTACAAATATTTTAGCTGGAATTACTTTAGCTATGTCCCTCATTTCCTGCTTCATCTATTTCAAGCAGAATAAGGATGTTTTCGAAGGAGACAAATAAAATGATTTCCAAAGAAAGCGTTGTAAAAAGACTAATTGATTTAAACCTAACCATTTCCACTATGGAATCACTTACTGGTGGATTAGTCAGTCAGGTTATCACCTCATTTCCAGGTTCTAGCAAAACTTATAAAGGTTCAATCATTTCATATTCAAACGAAATCAAAGAACAATTTGGAATTCAGAAATCAACGATTGAAAAGTTTGGTGTTGTTTCATCCGAAGTCTCTAAGGAAATGGCAATTTCCATCTGCAATCTTCTAAATACTGATGTGGGCATTTCCTTTACCGGAAATGCCGGACCAGATGTTCTTGAAGGCAAAGAAGTTGGACTTGTCTATTCTTCTATCCGTATTAAAAATCATGTTTATTCATATCGCTGCCAATTCACTGGCAACCGTAATTCAATCAGAATGCAATGCTGCAATTTTGCTTTTACAGCCTTAGATGGATTATTGACTAGAACTTATGGTCCTGCCAAGGAAGTTGAAAAAATTCTAAAAAAAGAAAAAAAGAAAAAGTCAAAAAAAGAAAAAAATTAAATATTAAGTCTTCTCATTGCCAATAGTAATTGAAAGGAAATCATTCAATATGGAAAAAGCCACAAAAAAGAAAGAAGTAGCAAAAGTTATCACTGATGATAAAGAACAGGCTCTTGAATCAACTTTAAGAGATATCCGAAGCTATTTCAACGATAAGGGAATCATTATGAAGATGGGGGATCAACCCTCAGTTGATGTCGGTGTCATTCCCTCAGGATCCCTCCTTTTAGATGCCGCCCTAGGTGTTGGCGGATATCCAAAAGGAAGAATAGTTGAGATATATGGACCGGAAAGTGCTGGTAAAACCACCTTTGCCTTAGAAGCTATCAGCGAAGTTCAGAAATTAGGAGGCCGTGCCGCCTTCATCGATGCCGAACATGCTATCGATCCAGATTATGCTAAAACCTTAGGTGTCAACATTGATGCCCTGATTCTTTCCCAGCCTGATTACGGTGAACAGGCTTTGGAAATTGTCGATATGTTGGCAAAATCAAATGCCATTGATTTAATTGTCGTTGACTCAGTAGCCGCTCTTGTTCCAAAAGCCGAACTTGAAGGAACGTTTGAAGATTCATCAGTCGGACTTCAAGCCAGACTTATGTCCAAAGCTTTAAGAAAACTGGCAGGAATTTTGTCAAAATCCAGCTGCACAGTAATTTTCATTAACCAGCTCAGAGAAAAAGTTGGTGTAATGTATGGTAACCCAGAAACCACCACTGGCGGACGTGCACTGAAATTCTATTCCACCATTCGAATCGAAATTCGTCGCTCCGAACAAATTAAAAATGGTGATCAGTTTATCGGAAATGTTATCAGCTGTAAAGTTGTCAAAAACAAAGTTGCCCCGCCATATCGTTCCTGCAAAATCAATCTCATTTACGGAAAAGGCATTTCCCACGATCAGGAATTAGCCCAGTTAGCTGTTGATTTCAACTTAATTGAAAAGAGCGGCTCATGGTTTAGTTTCAATGGTGAAAGAATTGGACAAGGAATTTCCTCTATCTATTCTTGGTTAGATGACAACTTAACTATCAAAACTGAAATTGAAGATAAAGTCCGTGATTTGCTTAAACCTAAGAAGTCAGCTACTGAAGAAATCAGTGAGTCTCAGGCCGAATAAATAAGAAAACCGAAAATCCCGAAAGTCAGACTATGACAAGTCAAAACTTCGGGATTTTTTATTCGCAAACATATTGTTGATTTTTATTATGAAATGTTGTTTTTTTCTTTTTTGCTTCGCCTTTATTATTTGTTTTTAAAAAAACCTATCAAACTAAGTAAGATTTATATATAATAATTATGTGCTGAAGAAAAGTATTCTTCAGTCTTAAAATAAAAGATTTCTGTAATAATTCTTGTTGTATATTTTGCTGACTTGGAATTTGATCTTTTGTTTAAGTATGGTTCTATGGCATAAAGAGCCAAAAATTTTTGTTATGCCAGAAAGAAAAGGTAACCATCATGGACCCAATTTATGTTATTTTAATTGCCCTTGGCTGCTTCGTTGTTGGTGGAGGAATTGTTGCTGCTTTGTTCACATTAATCCCCAGCATCAAGAAAGATCGTGCAAATAAGAATGCCGAAAAGATTATTGAAGACGCAAATGTTAAGGCAGAAAAAATCATCGCCAACGCCAAATTTGAGGGTAAAACCACTATTGACGAAATGAAGCAGACTGCTGAAAAAGACATCACCGAAAGAAAATCAGGTGTTGTCGCTGCTGAAGCTAAGCTTGATCAGAAGGAAGCCGCTCTTGATAAGCGTGAAGATGCTATTATCACCCGTGAAACCACTCTCGACCAAAAGAGAGATGAACTCGAACAGCAGACAAATGCTTTAGCCGAAAAGGATAAAGTTCTTCAGACTAAGCTTGATTCTATACTAGAAGAACTTCAGAAAGTCGCTAATATGACTGTTGAGGATGCCCGTAATGAACTTATGAAGCGTGTCGAAGAAAAGGAAATGAAGAGAATCGCCCTTTTCAAGGAACAGGCTGAATATGAAGCTCAATCTCAGGCTGAAGACAGAGCCAAATCTTTAATGGCTATTGCCTGCGAGAAATATGCTCAGGATGTCACAAGTGAACATTCAACCAGTGTTGTCGCTCTTCCTACTGATGAAATGAAGGGTAGAATTATCGGACGTGAAGGCAGAAATATCAAATCAATGGAAGCCATGTTTGGTGTTTCACTGATCATTGATGATACTCCAGAAGCAATTACTGTTAGCTGTTTTGATCCAATCAGACGTGAAAAAGCCAAGCTTACCTTAGAGGCTTTGATCAAAGACGGAAGAATCCAGCCTGGAAGAATTGAAGATCTTTACAATAAGATTTCCACTGAATTCGATGATTCTCTTAGAAGAATCGGCGAACAGACTGTCTTCAAGCTTGGTCTTCCAAGAATCAATGCCGGTCTTTATCCTTATATTGGAAGACTTAAGTATCGTACTTCTTTTGGTCAGAATGTTCTTGACCATTCCATCCAGGTCGCTTACTTATCATCAGTCATGGCTAGTGAATTAGGCCTTGATTCCTTAATGGCTAAACGTGCTGGTCTCTTACATGATATCGGCAAATCCATCGATGCTGAAATGGAAGGAAGTCATGTACAGTTAGGTAGCATGCTTGCTAAGAAATTCAATGAGCCAGCCGTTGTCATCAATGCTATTGAATCACATCATGGCGATACCCCCAAAACCAATCTCATTTCTGAATTAGTCACTGCATCTGATACTTTATCAGCTGCCCGTCCTGGTGCCAGAAGCGAAACTTTGGAAACCTACATCAAACGTCTTGAACAATTAGAAACCATCTGCAAATCATTCAATGGTGTCTCTTCCAGCTATGCTCTTCAGTCCGGTCGTGACGTTCGTGTCATGGTCGTCCCGGAAAAAATCAGTGACGAAGATGCCAGAGTAATGGCCGTTCAAATCAGAGAAAAGATTGAAAGCGACATGCAATACCCTGGACAGATTAAAGTCAGTGTCATCCGTGAAACCAAAGCTGTTGAAATTGCTAAATAACGATGAAAATTCTTTTTCTAGGTGATATCGTTGGTCCTTTAGGAAGGGAAGCTGTAAAAAGCTTCCTCTCCCAAAACCACTTTGACTTTGTCATTGCTAACGGAGAAAATACCACCCATGGTCATGGTCTCAGCAACAAACACTATAATGAGCTACTCTCTTATGGAATTGATTGCATTACCAGTGGAAACCACTTCTTTAACAGCCGTGATCCTTTCCATCCGGAATTTGACTTTTCCAAACAGGTCCGCCCTTATAACTTGGATAAGTCCTGTCCTGGGTTAGGAACAAATGTTTTTCTTGCCCACAATGGCGAAAAAATCCGAGTGACAAATCTTCTTGGACGTGTCTTTACCGGAACCATGGCTCAAAGCAATCCATTCACGGATTTAGATGAAATCTGTTCTTTGGATGATTATCCTATTATTCATATAGTTGATTTCCATGCTGAAGCAACAGCCGAAAAACGATGTTTGGCAGAATATGCCGGATCAAAACTGACTGCTATAATCGGAACACATACTCACGTTCAGACAAATGATGCCAAGATTTTGACCAATGGAGCCTTCTTTCTGACCGATGCCGGAATGAATGGCGCCTACGATTCTTGCTTAGGTGACGAAAAAGATGGTCCGATTAAAAGAACCATGACGGGTTTACCTGCAGAAATGATTGTTCCCCGTATAGGTGAAGCCATGCTCAATGGTGTTATCCTGGAAGTAGATACCACAAGCAAAAAAGTCATTTCTTATTCTTTAGTCAACAAAATTGAAGCCTCAGTTTAAATACTGGGCTTTTTTATTCGTTTTCTTCTTGAAAACGTTGTTGAATACGATATAATATTAGTTAGAAAAGAGGATTACCATTATGACTACATTAAAAGCAAGTGGCAACACACAGATTCAGAAATTAGCCGGCGCTATCGCTGGTAATATCCGTCAGGAAGGTGAAGTTCAGATTTCTTTGGTTGGAGCTAGCGCTCTTAATCAGGCTATCAAGGCTTGCATCGTCGCCAGAAGATTCATTAAGGATGATGAAAATCCTAGCGATATCGCTGTTCAGCCAGAATTCCTTATGCAGAATTTCTCTGAACCTTCTTCTGCCGAAACCAGAGAAGTAACCACCATCATGCTTCACATCAAGAAAGCTGAATTTGATCCAGCTCATGCTGTTTCTTCTGATTTCCCCAAACACGAAACCGCTGAACCCGAACAGAAATAAAAAATGAAAAAACGCCGCCTTGTAACGCTTCCTTCTCTGAAGGAAGCGGCTAAGCGGAATCCTGTTAGCCAGGTATGTTATCAAAAGGCTGATATTACAGCCTCTTCTTTCCTTCGGTCTTGGGGCCAGGGAAAGATTTTTTGTATCAGAACATACGGATGCCAAGCTAACGTTCGTGATTCCGAAATTATCCGTGGATATTTACTCGCTTTAGGCATGAAAGAAAGCAATTCTTTTGACGATGCCGATTTTATTTTATTTAACACATGTGCTATCCGCGAAAATGCCGAAAACCACTTGTATGGTGAACTTGGTTCCGCCAAAAAACGTTATATGAAGAATCCCAATGTCGTTATTGCCATATGCGGATGTGTCATGCAAGAAGAAGTTCCGGTCAAATATATTCTCGATCATTTCCCATTCGTCTCATTGATTTTCGGAACTGGAAATATCACTTCTTTCTATTACCTTCTTGATGACTGCATAACCAATAATGAATTAATCGTTGATGTCAGAATCAGAAGCAACGAAGTAGTCGAAGATACTTCATTCCTCCAGAATTCTCCTCGAAACAGTAAGATCTGTGGTTCTGTCAACATCATGTATGGCTGTAATAAATTCTG
>JBAXZU010000047.1:0-12292 GCA_041670225.1 Bacilli bacterium
GCTTATTGAAAGATATGGAGTTGATTCCTTACGTTATTATCTGGTCAGAGAGATTCAGTTCACTACCGATGGTAATTTCACCCCAATGCAGTTTGTTGACCGCTTAAACGCCGATTTAGCTAATAATTACGGCAATCTAGTCAACAGAACCCTTTCCATGATCAATCGTTACTTCGAAGGTGTCATTCCAACTGCTGACTTATACAATCCTAAGTCTGAACTCACCAAGAAACTTCTTGAAGATGTGAAGGCGAAGATTGTTGCCTATGAAGCCTATATGGATAAGTTTGATATCACCGGCGGTATCGGTGCTGCCATGGATTTGGTTGACTTAGGAAACAAGTACTTTGATGCCATTGCCCCCTGGACTCAGGCCAAGAACGGAAATATGGATCTTCTCAGTGAATCCTTATATGCAGCCAGTGAACTGATCAGAATCGGATCAATTCTCCTCTGCCCAGCCATTCCTAACAAGTCTAAGGAAGCCTTAGATCAGGAGAATGTCCCGGAAGAGATGAGAACCTATGAATCCATTTCCACTTACAATTCCCTCTGCTCACGTCATATCAATGAACTCACCGCTCTGTTCCCACGTTTAAAGAAAGAAGAAGAAGTTAAATTCCTGACTGAACTGATTGACGGTCCAGCCAAATAAACAGACAAAAGAAAAACCCGTCCTGATTACTTCAAGACGGGTTTTATTGTTAGCTGATATTTGAAGCGAAATAGAAGATATAGTTCTTATCGAGAGTGAACGAAGTCTTGAAGGTCTTTCCACTATCAAGCGAGAATCCCTGAGTAGTAATCTGAACTCTGGCTCCGGTAACATGATCATAGAGGACAGCTGTCTCACTGCCGATGATAGTTCTAAGTGTCTTAGAATTACCGTCCTTATCTTTGAAGATTTCATCATCTAAGGTAAGAATGTTGTCGTCAAGAAGGTTAGCCCTATACTTATAATCAGCATGATTGACAAACGATTGATACGGGGAAGTAAGCTTGCCGGTAGGATTTTCATCGAAGATTTCCATGAAGAAGCCGTTGACCTTAGCAGCTGAGATTTTAATTGAGTTAATGAGACCAGCAGTGAAACCGACTTTGATTCTGATTTTGTAGACACCAACTTCGGTTATCTCCAGAATAGGTAAGGCTTCACCCGGTGAAGCAGTGTTTCCGGTAAGTTTTAATCCGTTAGTTGAATAATAGATTGTTTTACCATCATCATCTTTATAAGCATCTTTATTGCCGTCATAAACAATATCTTCATCACCCTGACCATCAGCAGACTCATCAAGACTCAGCATAGAAGCATTATAAACTTCACCATAATTGATAGTGAAACGGGAATGAGAAGCATTACTGAAGGTCATCGGAACAGTCTCATATGTAGTAACATGATTAGACTGACTCTGATAAGGGAAGTGAGTGACTGATTCACTGTAGTTGAAGCTACCGGTGATATCACCAGTGATCTTTGGCTCATAGACTCTTTCAATATACATCTTGATATAGCCATAAGCATCCGATCTCATAACGTTGAAATCTTTATTAAGAACCTTGGAATAGACAATATTCTTATCTGCAAAAACATTCTCCATAGTTGGATTTTCTAAATCATCTTTATTATATCTTTGATTGAAATAGAAATAGAAATTATAAAGATATCCGGAAGTAAGATGACTATTGATTTCAGCTGACTGATCAGCTGAAAGCGTGAATTTGTTCAATTCCGTATCACCCATGTTGACTTCTTTTTCTTTTTCACCGAATCCGAAGATACCAACAGTATAATTGGTGTCTTTTGACCAGCCTTTCTGATCCGGAACCTTATTTTTGGTATCACCGACATAAACAGAGTAATTAGCATAATACCAAGGAATATCGACATTACCGAAAGAGTCAGAATCTTTAAAACTCTTGCTGGTGATGCTCTTAGCTTCATATCCAGCAGCATTATCAGCAGCATAATAACTGTATTCGGAAGGAGCATAGATTTCCTGATAAAGATACTTAGGCGGCTGAGATAAGTTACTTGTAGTAGTACGTAAAGATGGCAAAGCCATATCTGAATAATCCTTACCATTAGAATAGATGGCATAAAGATAGATTTTTCCATCACCGTCAGTATCATATGAAGATAACGGTTTAGAAAGATCAAAATAATTAGTAAACGGCATAGAGAAGCTGTATCCGGTATTGGCAGTTGAAGAATTATAAACAAAGTTCTTTCTGGCTATGACAGCAGAATCAGTGAATCCCGCAAAATAACCATACCAACCAGTTCCATCCTTATTATCTTTTCTGGTACAGAAAAGATTTCCTAAGGTCTGATATTCGGAAATAGTTAATTGATTTCTGACATTTTTAAAGACTTTATAGCCATATGCACCATCAGAACTGGTTTCATCATAAACAGCTTCACCATCTACATTTCCGTCAGCAGCTTCTTTCATGGTTCCCCAGAAGCCTTTTTTGTCATCCTTATAAAAAGGAGTAGCTACATTTTTGTTGGAATCATAATAAGTAACAGGATCCGAATAATCCTCAGTAGCATTGATATAGACCATTGAATCATGTCCGGCTGATAAATCCAGATGGTATTCGGTACCATCCTTTTTAGCAATAAAGCCGTCAGTATAAAAAGAATACAGATGACTAGTTGAACCAGTTGTTCCCTGAATATATTGAGAGGTGTCATTACAGTTAATATAGGTGAAATCAACTTCCGTTTCGTCTTTGTTCTTAACAATTTGGTCTTTGCCATATTTTGTATAATCAATATTTTTGTTTTTCTTAGATGTATTATTTGTTGTGGGTTTAGCATCGGATTTCCAATACAAATATATTTTGTTAAGCGTACTATAAGTCATTGTATGGCCTGGTCCACCAAATCCAAAATAGACTTCGTCAGGTGATGGCCATCCATAGTCCCATATTAAAGTTCCGGCTGCATCCTTTATATACATTGACTTTTCTGAGTCGTAAGTGTAAGTTCCTTGTCCACTTCCGGCATAAGCCTTTATATAGACTGTGCTTCCAAACATAGCGGACTGTTCAATATCGATAACACGATTATATTTAGCAGCTTCCGGAGATGGGAAGAAATAAACATCATATAATGATTTATCATTTGCCTGAGAAGCAAAATAATAATTTTCAGCGATATCATCAGTCTTTATTTTTGATTCATCCTGAATCTTCTGAGATTCAGTAGAAAAATACCACACACCAAATCCGGCGGAAACACAAGTTGCGATTCCAGCTAAAGCACATGCGATTGTAAGAAATAATCTCTTAAAGCTGAACATGTGATTTCCTTTACTATTCTATTCCGGTAACCGAATTGACAGTGAATGTTAAAGCGATAGTTGTATTATCAAGAACATTGATAATATTGTCGACATCTTCCATAGTTGTAATTTCCTGAATGAAGTTGAAAAGAGGAGTAATATAGTATTTCTTGTCAGTAGCAGTAGAAATATCAGTGACATCAATAGTAGCGATTTTAACTGACTGACTTCTGTCAGTAGCAAAAATCTGATGATTGCCATCTAAAGTATAGATTTCATTTTCAGAGAAAGCAACATTTGTTGCCTCAATATAGTCGCCAATATAGCCTTTAGAGGCATCAGTAGCTTCCATTTCGACCTTAACATCGAAAGAAGCATTGCATTTTGAATAAATATTATCTTCATCAGTTAAGATAGTAGAAAAATCAACAGATGCGACAATTCCGCTTAGATAAGTTCTCGATAAATCGATGGTTAAATCCTTTGATTCGAACTCAGCATTCAGTGCACCAAAGCATAAAGCCTGGGTCTGTTTAATAGCAACATCTGCTTCTTGTGAATAATTTGCAGTCTGAAAATAGAAAAAAGCATAGCCACTGC
Organism: Bacilli bacterium; assembly: GCA_041670225.1. Lineage (GTDB taxonomy): Bacteria > Bacillota_I > Bacilli_A > RFN20 > CAG-288 > Enterosoma. The sequence goes on from JBAXZU010000047.1 coordinate 3,891, forward strand.
CAACAATGGCAGTGAACATTGCTAATGATGAGCCTAAAAAAGTGAGGCGTTTAAATTTCATAGCTCTTCCTTATGATTGATAGATCGACTACATAGCTGTTGTTTGATATAAAGCGATTTTAAGCATGTTAAGGAGACAGGGATTTCCTTAATTTGACGCACTAACGTCAAAGACTGCATTTAAATCAAAGTTATTCTACAACTAAAACTACAGGATGTAAAGGAAAATGTAATTTTTTATGATTACCAAAAAACCTCAAAATTCATAAAAAAAGAGCTGTTTCCAGCTCTTTTTCCCCTGTTATAACGGATATTTAAGCAATTTATTGCTTAATGAAGAAAATATAATTTTTATCTAATGTGAATCTATCTGACCAAGTAACACCGCCATCACGAGAGAATCCCTTTGTAGGATCAATCTGAATAAGTGACTTAGTAACATGGTCATAGAGAACGGCTCCACTAGGAATTATTTCACTAAGTGTCTTTGACTCTGTATTGTCAACATTATGAAAAATAGCTTCTGTAACTTTATTACCATCATCCCCAATATATCCGTCAAGAGTAATGGTATTGTTATTGAATCTATCAGTTCTCCACTGATACAAGTCAGTATGCTTAATAAAGGAAGAATAAGCAGCTTCTGAATAATATTCAGTAGGATTGCTTTCAAACACTTCTAAGAAGAAGCCTTTGACACGTCCGGCTGATATATAAATTGAAGTAGGAACACCATTACTATATGTAACTTTGATTCTGAACTTATAGACACCGGTATTCTTTACTGTAACAATCGGAAGTTTGTGATTGCTGTTGTTTTCAGCAATATCAGCCTCTTCAGCAGTTTTAACGGAAAGAATATCGTACTGATAATAAACGTATTTTCCGTCAGGATCTTGGTACTGCTGACTAGAGTCCGAATTAAGAACCGCATAGGGATTCTTCAAATCTGATGTAGAAAGTTTAGTACTAGTATAATATGCGCTAGAATCAATTTGAAGAAGTGATGATTCATAATGTGATCCAAAGTCGACAGCGAAATTAGTATTTGACTGAGAAGAGAAGATGACTTCATTTGTTTCATAGATAGCTTCAGTTGCAGTCTCGCTTGTTAAGGAGAAGTTTGTCAGTGAATCAGAATAGTCATAACTTCCGACAATATCTCCAGTAATCTTATAGTTATAGACTTTTTCGATATATAATTTAGTGTAGCAATAATTAGGATTCAGATCTGTTGTAAAATCATAGGTGAAAACGATATTCTTTTTAGAAAAGCAGTTTGCTTCAAGCAAATCTTTGTTTCCTTTACTGCTTGAACCATTGCGTTCATTGAAATAAACATAGAAATTATAATAACATCCATCATCAAGAAGATTATTTAAGTTACTGCCATTGCTTGAAGTAAGCTTATTGGTCAATTGTCCAATATCTAACTGAGAAGCAGCCCAGGCACCAGACCATCCCCAGCCATCCCAATCAATCAAGGCATCAGTCTGAACATTATATTTCTTATTCTTGTAATAAGTATTGAAATTATTATCAGTATCAGAAGATTCATTTTTTACTAAAACATTGCTGAGCGTGTAATACCAAGAACAATCCTGGGTATAAGGATTAAGCGAGTCATTAATTAATGTTGGTGTTCCATTGGGATATGTAGAATCATAACGGGTATCTGAACGGTTAAAAGCCCACTGGAAAGCATATGGCTGACCAGCTGCTGTCTGATCAATAAATCTGACAGCTGGCTGAGAGACATACCTATAATCTTTAGAATTTGAATATAAGGCATAAAGATAGATGTTGTGATCACCATCTGTATCGTATTTAGCTAATGCTTTGTTCAAATCAAATATTTCACATGATGGAACAGTAAAAGTGCCAGAGGTGCCAAAGTTTTCCTTAGCTGCAGTCTCATCAGTTGTAAATCCGGCAAAATAACCATACCATCCATGTCCGTCTTTTCTACCACAGGCTAAATCACCTAAAGTTGAATAATCATCTAAAGTTAGCTGCTTATAGACACTGGTAAATGATTTATATCCGTATTCAGTACTATCAGAGGTACTGTTAGTATCCGAAATTTTGGTTCCATAATCATAACTTGTATCTTTATCAATAGAGGTGAGACTTCCACTAGCCTTATATTTTCCCCAGAAACCGGAATCATCCTTATGATAGGCTCTATCACTAGAAATAGAATGTTCTGTGACTTGGTCATCATATAAAGCAACTGGTGAGGTGTAGGTTTTAGAAGAATAAGTAATAGTAGTAGTAACTGTCTTAGACCAATTTTCGGGATTAGTCCAAGAAGATACAGAAACATCACTAGGATTAAAATATATGGTAGTTGTCACTTCAGTGGTTTTATTGCCTTCATCAGAAGTTGAATAGGTAGTAGACTCATAACGGGAATTATTATATGTGAAAGAGATTGTCTTTTCCATTCAGTTATCTTTATAATTGATAGAAATCTCAGGAGTAGGACTCGAAGAGGAATATTGCCATCTACTTTTATTGTTAGAATAAATAAAAGTGTAAACATTAAGAGGGCTAAAAGTATCATGGGTCAGAAAATTTGACGAATTATAAAAATAATACTCACCACTTAAACCAAAACAATAAAGTGTTGACTTATTTTTTATTGGACTAGGATAATAGCAATAACAAGATGGTCTATCATTTACATTATTCCACCTATCATACCACCAATCATAATAGTAGAAAACATTCTCAGGCACTCTTCCGTATGTCAAATTATATGTCAAATTATTATCCTTGTATTTAATAACAGGCGAATTAGCTTCAGTAAATCCTGTACTTGTTGTTGTAGTAGTTGTACTACCTTCCGGAGTATAAGAAGAATCCTTGTAGTTTGCGGCTTCCGGTGATGGGAAAAAGTAAACATTATAATACTGATTAGAAACAGTCTGAGCAGCAAAATAATAGTTTTCAGCAATATCATCAACAGCTAAAGGATCATCCTGATCCTGCTGACCCGGAGTGGCTGGATCGATTTTTAAATCAGTTCCTTCAGAATTAGTATTAAAATACCAAATACCATAACCAGTTCCACAGATCATAGCAATAGAACAGAAAGCAATCACAATAGAGGCAATAAACGATTTAAATCTTTTCATTTTAATTTACCTCCTATATCTTTCCGTTTACAGAAATAACATTGAAATTGAAGCCAAGAGAAGTGTTGGAGACCACTTCCTGTAAAGCTAAAACATCATTAACAGAAGTAACAGACTTAGCAAAAGAGAACAACGGAGTAACATAAACCTTTCCGCTGGTATTAATTGAAATATCGGAAATAGTTAACGGAACATAGCCATTAGTCTTATCAAGAGAGAAGGATTTATAATTGCTATCGCTAGTGTACTCAGCAGTGCTGGAAATAACGGCCGCACTCATTTTTAAATAAGTAGTAAGATTAGCCTTAGTTGAATCACCAACACTGAATGAACTAGTAAGAGAAAAAGTCAGATCATAGGAATTAAAAACAGTAGTACCGGTAGAACCGGCAATTTCTGAGAAAGTATCCTCAGTATAAGACGCTGAAAAAACAATACCGGAAACATTGGAATGGGAAATATCAATTGCCATTCTTCCAAGGACAATTTCAGGATTGAGCGATCCAGATACGACAGCGTTAGTCTGAGCTAAAGCCATTGTAGCTGAAGGACTATGTTGGTTGCCAAAATACCACAGGGCAAAACCTGATCCCACAATACTTGTTAAAATGCTCAGAGATGCCAACGTAAATGTCAGGCGTCTAAATTTCATATAAATCCTCTAAAAAAGTGATAGATCGACTACATAGCAAGTGTAATTATGCTTAATTCTTTTTTATTAATAGTTATACAGGGGGACTATTAATATGTGAAATATTACAGGGGGCTTCACTATTAAGCAGTTAATTATAACCGAAAAACGCTTTTTTGTAAAGGATTTTCAATATATTAATATATTCTAACATATACAATTTAACAAAAAATATAGGCACATCAGCCTATATTTCAAAATTTAAGTTTTTATAGTTTTTTTACGTATTTCAAAAATTACTTATTTCTGAGCAGCAATAAGGAAAGGATTTGTCTTCTTTTCTTCATTCAGACGGCAGAAAGTTCCATGTCCTGGATAGCAGACTAACCATTCATTAAGTGATAAAAGCTTCTTTAATGAAGGCATGACTAAATTAGGATCGGAAGTAGCACAGTCAGTTCTTCCAATTGAACCCTTAAAAAGCGTATCTCCGGTGAATAAGGAGTTATCATCTTCCATAAGATAGCAGACTGAACCCATAGTATGGAAAGGAGTAGCAATAACTTTGATCTTATAGTCTTTGATGGTGATGACATCACCATCCTTGACCGGAATAGGATCAATATTTACTTTGACTGATTCACCAGTCATGTGAGAAGAATTGATATTGGGATTAGAAAGAAGCTCAACATCTTCCTTGGCTAAATAAATAGGAATATTCCTATTCTTATAATGTCTGAGAAGTCCAGGGATTCCTCGGATATGATCAAAATGAGCATGGGTGAGTAAAATGCCTCCGATACTTTCGTAGTGGGAGTCAATATAATCCAAAACCCGTTTGTCAGTGGCACCCAAGTCAATAATCAGACAGGTTCCTCCGATTTTACCGACTACATAGGTATTTGAGCTGAATTCCTTTTGATTCTCATCAAACTGAAAAATCTTTACCATTTCTATTCTCCATCTTTCCTAAAAGATTATAGCAAGAAAAACTTAATCTAAGAATAGATATTTTTATTTTCCTGATTGCTATCAATAATTATTGGTCTAATAAGATAAGATTATCCAAAAAACGAAGAATATTTGCTTAACCAGCAAATATCAGAAGAAATAATTAAAGAGACGATTCAATATCTTTCTTTTTTGATATAATTAGATAGTATAAAATAACGGAGAAAAATAACATGGCTAATGAAGAATATGTCGTCGAAGACAAAAAGAAGCCTGTGGATGGCATTCTTGTACTCATTCTGGTCTTTTTAGGTTGGTTAGGCATTGATAAGTTCTATTACGCCAAGTCTTTTAAGAAGGCCTGGAAATATGCTTTGATCAAACTTCTCTATAACATCATCCTTATCGGAGCTATCTGGAACATCTTTGACATTGTCAGAGCCCTGATGGGAACCTATGAATTCGATTTCCGTGATTATTTTGCCTAAAATTAAATTTTTTTAAGCTTACTTTATGTCCTCTTCTTTAGAATGTCAGTGCAAAGGAGATTACCACCATGGGAATATTTGACAATATTGGCAGCTACTTCAAGAAAAAAGGAGAAAGCATCGCCAAGAAAACCGAATCGAAGATTGAAAGCAAAATCGATAAATCAATCGATGATGCTGTCGATAACACCACCAAGGCTGTTGAAAAGAAAGTTGATGATAAAGTTGATTCCGTCAAAGAATCAGCATCCAACAAAATTCAGATGGCTGCCAAGTTCGATAAACTTACCTTTAAGATTGGTGATAAGGAAATAGCTTCCAAAGGCTGTATCGACAAGGAAATCATCTATATTGTCTCGACTAAGGACTGTGCTTTCTTAAGATTCAATGATGAAGTTACGCTTAATAAGAAAACCTACATTCTTGATGAAAAGAAGGATAATGAGACTCTGACTGTCGGTACGAACAAGGTTGAATGCCTGAAATTCACTTTCAAGGCCAAAGCCGAGAAATAAAATCACTAGCCGCTTTCTGAGGAAAGCGGCTTTTCTGATTCATGATTGAATTCACTTGAAACGAAAACAGGAGTATAATTAAGATAGCTGATTGTCTCAGAGCATTATTCAGCCAACGAATCAACCAATCTGATACAATAAAAGCATAAGGAGGATATCCAGATATGGATGTTAAATTCTACAAAGACAAAACCACCAAAGAAGTCAGTATGTCACTCACCAACAAGTTTGATGACAATCTTCTTTTACTGAAAGCCAATAGCACTGATGCCGCCACTGAGAAGCACGTGCCTTGCGTAACCATGAAGGGAAACACCATTCATGTCGTTATCGGAAGCACCGTCCACCCGATGACTGCTGAACATCACATTGAATTCATCGTCTTAGTCACCGATAAGAAAGCAATCCTTACCCGTCTTGATCCGACCGAGAAGCCAGAAACTGACTTCATCGTTGATCCGACTGACCGACCAGTTGCCGTCTATGAATATTGCAATCTCCATGGTCTCTGGGTCAAAGAATTCTAACAGATTAATTCCTCAGACTGAAAAAGCGTGTCTCTTGAAAGGGGCACGCTTTTATTTTTACTGATTTCCGGTCTTTTTAAGTGAGTTTATTCCAAAAAGATCGTCAATCGACTCTTTTTCCATAATAACCTGATTCAGAATTATCGGAATCAGAATAACATTAAGATAATCCTTCATAAAAGGCTTAAGAACCGTAAAGACCTTCTCATAATAGATTGGATTAACAAACGTATCCGGAAGAATAGCGATAGAAATATCTTTATCGCCTTTCTTCTTCAGTCCTAAAGGGAACAAAGAAGAAGTAGTGACCAATTCATACCCGTATTCCGAAACCTTCTTAGAAAGATAATCTTCAATAACCGGAGGAAGCGTATTCTCTCTCAGTTTATTAAGATAGAGACTTTCCAATGAAAGAATCTTTTCCGGATAGCCTTTCAGACGGTTATCAGATTCCGAAACAGAATTCACAAAGATAGCTTTCTGAGAGAGTGACATTGCTGAAAGCAAAGCCACACTAGAGAAACGGGATGAGGAAATAACCATAGTCTGATCAAAAACCGCTTCCGGTCTTGATCCGCATTCAGCACTAGTCATCAGAATAATCGGATAGGACTTAGCATAAAGCTGATAACTCAGAAGATTCATCCTAATATCAAAAGATTTTTGTGAAAGCCTGTGAATCAGAGAATTGAAAGAATCAACATATTCCGGTTCAGTAATGGCCTCATTGACGGACTTAGCCATTTCATCCTCCTGGAAAAGATCGTTCAATCCTTTAAGCTGAGGCTTAAGCCTTTCATATTCATCAATAGCTTCCTTCTGCTCATCCAGAATAATCGGAAGTGAGGAGCACTGTTTCTGGTACATAAGCGAAATAACTGAAAGCAGATAGGTTTCCTTGAACTTCAGAAGATTCGTTTCTTCCTGAGTCAGACTTCGGACAGTCATCTGCAGAAGAATTGAGGTGCATTCCAGATTGCTCTTGAAATCAGCATACTGACTATACTCCTCATAGGTTCCTGAATTTCTGAACTGCAGCTGAGAAATGAATTCATCAAAAGAAATAGACAGATAGTTCTTCCGGTCATCCAGAAAATAGCCAATGTAATGATTGATTAAGACATTCAGCCGACGATAGCTGGTAAGAGCAATTTCGTAGCTCTTAAAAAGAGACTGACGTTTACTGTCATCTGCCAGAAGCTGATGAATAGCCGGATTATCCAACTTAAAAGCAGGATTATATTTTCCGCGCATATTGAACTTATGAATATAACGGAAATCAGATTCAATCTCAGCCAATCCATTCATGGATGAGACACCCTCTCCATAACGTTTCTTATATTCCGGAAGTATATCGTTTATCTCCTTATTACTCTGAATATAGGAATCAAGAATTCTGACCAGAGTATCAACATCCGGATGTTTTTTGATTTTCAGGAAAGAAATAAGCTTACGTTTAGCCAAGTATTTGTTAATAAATCGGCTATTCTTATAGTTTTCAGTCAATTTTGAGATATCCTGCTGATATATTGACTGATCACAGAGATTATCGGCTAAAAGCGTTGTAGAAGAGAGTGCCTGATAAAGCTTTTTCAGCTGACTTAAAGGAAAATTAGGATCCTCAGTGACCTGAGATTCCAGCATATCCAGTGGAAATCCGCTATACTGAGCAATGATATCTAAATCCAAACCAAAATCAGTGAAATCTTTGAAACAGGTGATTTCCTGACCATTGATTTTACTGATTCCGTTTGCTTTCAGTAACGAAGAAAAGTCAAAAATACCTTGGATGACCTGTTCTATATTGGTTTTCAGCTTATCATAGTTTTCTTTTTTGGAAGAATAGATAAGCCCGTAGAAAGGATTAGCAGTCAAAGGCTTTGAGATAACAGTCGGAAAAGAATCAAGCTTCTCACAGAAGCCTAAATCATTATGATAATCTTCATCCGAATAGCCCTCAATATCTAGTTTATAGTATTCATCCTTAGTCACCGAAGAAGAAAAAAGCTGAGTAAAAAGAGGTTCCTCAACTAAAGTAAGGGAAAGCTTACTATGATATATTCCATATAAGGAAGCCAATTCTTTCTGAGTATCCTTAGCCTTTTCATAAAGACTGAGCTGTTCATCACTCAAAAGACTCTTTTTCAGGA
>JBAXZU010000048.1:0-12194 GCA_041670225.1 Bacilli bacterium
AAAAACGGAGCCGGAAAATCCACCTTAATCCGAATCCTAACCGGAATCTCCATTGCTACCAATGGAGATTTCTATCTTTTCGGTGACCATGAACCCAAAAACCTCAGCTCACATCTTAAAGAAGTCACTGCTATCATTGAAGCTCCAGCTTTGATTGAAAAAATGAGTGGCAAGGACAATCTTAAATATGCCTGTCTGATGAAGGGAATGAAAGACTTTATCAAATCAGGGTATATCAAAGAAAAAATGGATTTTGTCGGATTAGGAAATCTCTATGAATCCGATAAGGCCGTCAGCAAATATTCTCTTGGCATGAGACAGAGATTATCCATTGCTATTGCCTTAATCGGAGAACCGAAGATCATGGTCTTGGATGAACCGACTAACGGACTTGATCCTGAAGGTATCAAAGACATCCGTGACCTTCTGACCCGAATCAACCGTGAGAATCAAGTAACCATGATTATTTCCAGTCATATTCTCTCAGAACTTGAGAAATTCGCTACTTCCTATCTCTTCATTGAAAAAGGAAGACTAGTCGGAAGCATCAGTGCTTCTGACATGGAAAATTCAAGTGGAAAATCTATGTCAATTATCACTAATGATAACCAAAAGGCGCTTAAATTACTGAAAGACAACTCTTTTGTTACAACTGAAATTGAAAATATGATTAAAATCACCAATATTGCTAATCCCACTGATATTCTTAATCTCATCTACGCACAGGGATTCACTCTCTCATATCTGAAAGAAGAAGAGAATTCCTTAGAAGACTATTATCTGAAAGTAACAGGAGGACTGAGAAATGATTAACATACTTAAATCTTTCTGTTTCCGTTTAAAGAAATCAGCCTTATTCTATGTGCTGATAGTTTTTCTTTTCTTAATGAGTCTTTTTACTGTTTTCAATCTTTCACAGCTGTATGGTTATTCCTCCACCGTCGATAGACAAAATTACTATATTTCTTCAGTTGTGGGTACTTTCCTCGGTGGTTCCGGATCATTGACTGGAATGTCGGTTTTCTCCAGTTCCCCCATCGGTCCTTACTCCATCTTCGGAATTTTGGTTATTGGTTTCATCGTCAACTTCTTTGAAGAAGAATGGGGATACAGAACTATGCGTCTTCCTATCTTCAGTGGCATCAACCGCCGAACTATCTACTTATCTTCCCTAATCTTTTCAATATGCATCTATTTTTTCTTTTTCTTAGTCTACGCTGTTTTCTACTTCCTTATGGGAGCAATTTTCCAGAATAACACTTTCCCCTTCTTTGGTTCCCTGATTTACAAAGACACATTTATCACCGGAACTCAGATTTTTTCCTCAATTATCTTCCCTATACTCAGTATGCTAGGCTGGATTAGCTTCACTTTGATGATACTCTTTATTGTCAGAAGCCGAAAACTTCCGTCCCTGATTGTCTTTGGAGCCTTATTCGTCAGCTTCATCATTCCCTTTATCCTCATGCTCTCAGTCGGAACCCGACCTACCTACGGTGATTCCTTCAACTATTATCCGTTGCTGGAATATACCAGCTTCTATCAAAATACCAAATTCTCCTATACCATGGATATAGCCTCCGCTTTAACTAGAGTCTACTCTTCTGGTGATGATTATTCTTACAGTTTCTTTTCTACTGTAGAAGTAACAGGAAGAACTTTACCAGTCATCATTAAATCCTTAGTTCTCTCTTTAGGTTCTTTAGCGGGTTTCACCCTATTAGGAATTCACTTCTTTAAAAAAGGCGACCTTAAATAACTAAAAAGCTTCAGATATATTCTCATTCAAAAGTAAAATAAAAAGCTCCCATGGCTACAGCTTATGTAGTTATGGGAGCTTTCTTTTATTTTCGGTTCTTATGAATATAGTAGACACATTGCTGTTCCTGAACAAAAAGGAACAAAGCTATTCCGTAGGCAAACCACTCAGGAGTTGAAGAATTCTTCATGGCTGAGATCTTGGTCTTACTGATCAGTTTCTTGAAGTAATTCAGGAAAATAGTTTCTTTTTCCTGATGCAGCATATTAATGCTATCAACCATGAAATCCGGAATTGTCCTATTGAAATAAATAAGATATTCCTTTAAGTAGAAAAGATAGGAAACATCAAGACAATAAGGCTTAATCAGATTGATAAAGCAGTCAACCTGAGAAGCAAAGCAAGTAGGCCAGGGCTTCAATGTATTACGGCAGTCGCCTATTAGATTCTTGGAACAGAAAACCTTCAGCTTATTGATTTTGCTAAAGGAAGCCTTTAGATCAGTTGCCAAAGCTTTCATGTCAGCAAGAGAATCCCAAAGCAGATTCACGTCAGCAGCAATATACATTCCCTGTTTCAAAGATTCATGATGGACAAAGGTAGAATCATTTGCCTTGTTCATGGTATCCGTCTCTACAGTGAAGTCATCGATATACCCTAATAAAGAGGATTGCTTCAGATTCGGAATTTGGCTGAAACGGAAGATTCGGCATAAATCGCTGTCAGTCGGAAGTCCAGTCAGAAGCTGACGATAGACTTTCTTGATGAAAACCGGAGGAAGCCCCATGGAATTAGTCATATATTTTGCCCGCATTCGGGAATTTTTTATATGAGAATAGAAGACATAAGCGGAAGAGAAAGCAAACTTGACTGCTTCAAAGTCTTTCTGTTCCAAGAAGAAATCATCAAGATTTCCGCTGGTTGAAAAAGCAAAGAAATTCTGTCCCGGAGAAACAAAGTAATTGCCCAAGTGATAGAAGAGAAGGTAGGATGCACTTCTGGTTGAAAAGATTTCATCATAGAAAGCCTGATAAGAAGCTTTCCTGACTTTGTTGGAATACTCAAAAACCAACCAAGAATCTATATCGCTAGGTTTAGGTAATTTTGGGGAATTATTCATAATTGAGTAAGTCTTCAGGTTATCAGAAATTCTCAAGATGAAATTCATTCGGAAGTCTTCATCATTAGCCATGACAAAGGCTTTGATGGCAGCCCGATAGCTATCAGGTGAAAAGAATGCAGGGATTATTTTCTTATCGACTAATGAGCGGTTAGAAAGAGAAATAAGGTAGTTCTTAATATAATCCGGAGAAAGGAAATAGAGGATTCTTTCATTTAGTCCGCCTTTTTGGAAGCAGCAGGTATTCTTAGAATCTCCTCTTCCAAAATAGAATATTCCTTGACTGGCGGCTCTGGAAAAGACTGAATAGAAAGAAAAGCTGAGGTCATCTCTCACCAAAGCAAAGTGGTCAGGCCGAGAATCAAGAGCCAGATTATCAACAAACTTAAGCTGAGAAAGAATACTCTTTTTCAGATCAAGAGCAGAAATGACTGTTAATGGCAGTCCCATGAAAATAGCTTCAATCAAAAGTGAATCCATAGGATTGAAGTGTTGACGATAGATTTTTTCCTGGCCTAGCATCGTAAAAGAATAAGGGAATTCGCCTCTCTTAAGGAAATCGGTACGGAAAATCTTATGAAGATTAGTCAGAGCTTGACTGTCTTTACTGTCAAAATAGATATCGCCAGTCAGACTGGTGCCATATGCCATGAAATAGCGGCCCTTAAAGACCATTGGCATTTTTAGATACTTGTCAACAAAGATATCGTCCTGAAGCAAGCCACCGAAACGTTTGGTTTCAAGGTTTGATTCTTCCTTGCGTTTAGTTCGTTCAATTTCATTATCCAATGAATAAAGCAAACAGTTAGCAATCAGTGAATTGCAGCTGATAAGAGTCTGTTTATCGGTATAGCCTAATTCTTTAGCCGCTTCGATTAAGGTCAGACATTTTTCATGCATCAAAGCTAAAATCTTCTGAACCGGAATAATAGAAGAGAAAGACTGATTCTTCTGAATGAACATTTTTAACTTGGAAACCGTCTGGCTACTAGATTCCGATGGAGTTCCGACAAAGAACATATCATCAATAGCTTCTTTGTAGGCTTTTATGTCTCCTTCGATAAAAGGTTTCAGACTCTTAGGTAAATGATTCTCATCATAATCGATGAACCAATTCATACCCTTTTGGAAATAGCATTCCTGAGAAGAAACAAAGAAACCTTTATCTCCAAGAGAATCAATATATCTCTTGGCATCATAAAGCGGTCCCTCATCATCTTGAGTAGAATAGATTCCGGTTGGGGTAACTAAAGGAGTGATGATTCCAAAAACTTTTAAGTTCATATCATCCATTAGAATGAATAAATCAATGAACTGTTCAAAAGTTCCACGTTGGAAATCAAAGAATTCACATATTTTAAAAGCCTCATAAGGAAGACCCATCATTCTGATATACAAAGAGGGAAGAAAACAATAATCCGGATGATTAAGGAAGAACTTTCTAACTGACTTATAGGCGTTCTTCAAGGCTGGTACATCCGCAGAAGAGAGAACATAATAATTCGGCTTCATGATTTGAAGGACAGTCTCACCTTTTTTCTCAAAATGACGGAAATCACGGCCAATCATATTGAAACGTCTGCCGACAGCAATAAAACGGAAAGTCGTATCAATAAGACCAAAATCCTTATTGAACAGTCCGGAAGCCATCACATTCGGGTGCTGATAATACTTTAGGAAAAACTCATTGATGATTTCTCTGATTATTCCGTTGTAATAATTTCTCAAAGCCAGCTTTACTTCGGCAATTTCAGTAGGATCACTCTCGCTGATTTGATTATAGGCATAATCGATTTGATCAGAAATAGACATCTGGTCAATCGTACGGAAAAAGTTCAGGAAAACTTCTCTGGTGATAAATAAAGGATTCTTCACATAACTGATTAATAGATCATGACTGTTTGCCGGTTTATGGTATTTTTCCGGAATCTGATTCTCATCAACAAAGACCGGAAACACCATTTCCAGACCGGTATCAACGCTGACACGTTCGGGATTAGGAAAATAAAAACCATTGGAAATTATATAATTAATCAGACCAATGATTCCGTAGTTTGTCTGATGAAGAATCTCATCACTACCAAATTCAAGTTCTCCGTAGCCTAAGAATAGGCCATCTTCAAAACTGATACTGTTGATGATTTCCTCAGAAGTCAGAATAACAGCTTTCTGAGTATGGCTGTCAATCCGGTAAAGCATTTCAATCGGAAGACCGAGAACCTGTCTGGTCAGTTCCAAAAGATTGGAAGAAGCTAAAGAAGTAATACCTAACTTAGCATCAAAGATCGGATAGGATTCATCCCGGATACAAAAAGGCAGGAAACGCATTCTTTCTAGTAATGAGGCTTTGGCTTCCTTAGCCATATGATAGTCACCATTGCCATTGGTATAAACATTATAAAAGGCACCATACATTACATTGGAATATCTGGTTGAACCATCTGCACCTTTATCGGTAAGAAATAATTCGTAAGAATAATCCATTAAAGACTGGTTCTCCTTTCTTTTCCGGAATAATGATAGACAAATTCAGTAAGCAGGAAGCTAAGGAAATTCAGGATGACCTGTCGGACCTCATCCCTGATTCCTTTCCTGACGCTCTTGATTCCTGAGAATAATGTATTAATCTGCTGTCGGTAAACTTCTGAGTCATCATAGACAAAGAAGAAATTGTAAAAAACATCCTTATGGAGAGTAAATGCGTCAAGAATAGTTCCACAGGCAGTAGCAAAGGCTTCAGTCTTTTCTGCATTTGCTTCAGCAAAATTATTGATATGCTTTCCTAAAGCATCTTTATCCATCATAAAGAAGGTGTAAGCACTGAGACCAGGGTCGTCAGAAACAGAATAAATGGATGGGAGTTTTGAATCATTATTTGATTCCAAATCAAAACGATGATTTGGTTCGAATAAAATAGAAGTGAAATCATAAGTTGTGATAATCATCAGTCCCTCATGAGCCATCGCGTTCTGAGCAAAAATCAGTTCTGCTTCCTGATCATCTTTCTGAGTGAAAGACTTAACAAAAGGAATCTTCAAGGCACCATGCTTGTTATTGCTGCAACGCTGACAGATAGAATCACGGAATAACATCTTACCGACTAAGTCTTCACATGATCCTACCGAGAAATCAAAATCGGCATATTTTCTAACTATTTCATAAGGAAGACCAGTCAAAGCCAAGACCACAGGGGTAATAATATCCTTCCTGACTGACTGCCTAGAAAGCACATCATAGAAGAAATGGATAAAACGCAGAATGCTTGATCTATCACATTCGCAGAAGAAATATTCCTGACTTTCAGCAGAAGTCTTATAAGCGTTAAAGATTCTTCCTAAGACTACATAAGGATATGGAAGATGAGAATTATAGTCGTGGTTCAAAGTAAATTGGCAGTCTTCCAAAGATGGAATTAAAGTCTTTGAAACCTCAACTGCATAAGCTCTTTCGACCATCTTATAAATATAAAGAACCATAGCAAAGATAGTTGCACTTCTGCCCATGGTGGCATAATCATCTGATTTGCAATTACGGAGTATTCCACCAATTTTCTCTTCACCTAAATCCAAGAAAGTCTTCAGCTGATTCATAAAGTAAGTATAAAGGGTTTCGGCTGGGAAGAAAGTAGCAATCAGAGAAACCAAAGTCAGGGTATCAGTTCCCAGATAAGGAAGAAGAATAGGGTTGACCAGTTTTTCATCATAATCAAAGATAGCCGGTGTACCTTCATCAGCCTGAGGATTAAAGACTGCACCTAAAGTCTGATCATCTGAAAGCAGGCGATTGAAATACAGGCCGTTTCTGCTAGCCTGACAGCGGATATAAGTCATAAAGACATTGTAAGGAGCAGCTAGGTCGCTATCAATAGTCTCAAAATTAGTCGGCTCACTATCCAGACAGAGATGACAGATGTTGTCATGGAAAGAAATCTGAGGAAGAATGTCCTTAGCAGGATTGATTCTTCTAGTGACATCACAGGGAAGCCCTAATTTCTTCAAAATGAAGATATTCTTTTCTGTGTCAGCTTTGGCTGGCTTCTTTGTCGGATCCTTTTCCAATTTATCGAAGGCTAAAGCGTAATGCCGGATTCTATCCTCAATGGCATCTTTCTGACAGGAACAGACATGCGGAGTCTCTAAAAGGGAACGGCGGTAAGAATAGCAGATAGCTCCGGCGGTAACATAAGGATAAGGAAGATTTGGTTCATAGGATTCAATGGTCGAAGAATAGCCATCAATGGCTATTAAAGTCTCGCCATCATTTTCTTTGAGAGTACTCAAACGATACTGATTAAGAGCAATTCTAAAAGGTACAAAGAGCAAATACTTAAAGAAATCATAAAGTTGCTTACTTTTGAATTCAAGCTTATAAACGTCTGAAAGAAGTTCGTTAACAGCAGACCTGACTGATGAATTCTTTAATTTTGAAAAGAAAGCCTGACCTAATTTCATCTGGTAGGCATCATCAAGAGAAGTAATTACTTCCGTGAGATTTTCGCTATCAGAATTGTTTCTATCCATAGTATAGGATATTAAATAAGTATCAGCAATAGACATGGGTTCATCATCAAAGAGAGCACGCAATTCTTCTTCACGAGGAACAGGAAGTGAGCGGACATCAATGGATGAATCAAGATCAAGATTGAATGGATCATCGACATTATAGATAATACCCTGATTCTGAAGTCTTCTTCTGAGGAAGACATATCGGTGTTCTTTCTCACCGGTAAGGTAGGAGTAGAATTTATCAAATCTCTTAGGTGCTGAGAAATGAGAAACACTGACAGCATTAGCCTCAAAAGGAAGAGAGGCTATAACTTTAGAAACAGTCAAAGGCAAAGAAAGATTCCGGATGAAAGCATAGCCTTCAAAAGGATAACCTAAACGTGAATAAAAACTCAGAGCTGAGGACTTGGGATACTGTTTCAGAATCTTTTCGCTGAGATTAGTTATCCGTTTCTTGTCATCAAGACTGAAAAGCCAAGTATGGCGGTCATGTGAATATATTTCTCCGTTATAGGAAGAAAGCACATAAAGCTTAGAATAAAGGTCGACACAGGACTGTGACATATACGACATCTTCTTCGTGACTTTATTTAGAATGGTAAAAGAATAAAGATCGTAAAGAACATTAATCATACTGGCTAAATATTCACGGAGAATTCTGGCATACCTGACTGCAAAACTCTTTGTGGATTCCACCTTGGAAATATCAGGGTTATCCTGGTGATTGACAAAATAATCAAGCCGCTGATCAAAAGAAAAGCCATCATATTTCCGCATTTCAGAAACAAAAGCTTCATTCAGATCATCAGCTAACAGATCAATACAAAATCTATCTGACTTAGCCTGTTGATATAGAGGAAGAAGGATTCTGGTATCCAGTCTTTTTTCATCAATGAAAACCGGTACTTCGTTTTCTTCGTTTTTAACAAAAGGCTTTGTTTCATCATAAAGGAAGAAGAATCCCTGTTTTAAACAGAACAGCTTAAAATCATCGCGATACCATTTGATACCGGTCTGAGAATAAAAGCGGGAATAAACCTGTCTTTTCAGCTTATCAGTGTTATAAGCAAAAGGAAGCTGAGGAAGAATCTCTCTTGAAAGATTAAGATGATTAAAAATAGCCCTCGGAATTCCTAAGACCTGAAGCAATACTTCATCGGAATCAGATTTAGTCGGATTAAACTTGGTACCATCAAAGACCGGATAATTTTCACGGGTGAGAATTCTCTGGTAATAGAAACCTAAGGCAGCTTCCAATGATGATTTATCATCACTGGAAAGAAAAGTCATATTATTGTTGTCAACAAAGCCCACATGAAAAGGAGCGAAGACAGCTTTTTTGTACTGCGGAATAAAAGTAATATCGATATTTTTCTCGGAAATAAACTGAAAACCCATTTTTTACAACCTTATTTATTATTTATAATGCGGAAAATGTAATTTCGCATGACTCATCCGAACAGGAATTGACTTTGAATCCGTAAGCCGGTTTAGTTCCATCATCAAAGACAAAATTAGAATAGATACCGGAATCAGCCATAAACTTCATGTTATCAGTGTAAAGACACTTATTAGTAGCAAATCCAGTTGAGGCACCACTGATTTTCTTGCCAGTGGCACTGACTAAAGAAACAAGACGTCCACGGTAGAAAGAAGAATTGGCATCACTCATGTTTTCATCATAGCAGTAGCTTCTGGTATTGCTGTAAAGATAGTAGAAGAGATAGCTTCTTCCCCAAGATGAATCAGTAGACTTATTAGGAAGAGAATCATAGACTTCACCATTCCAATAATTAGTCTTACTGCCAGGAACAATCTTTCCGATACGGCTGTTGACATGATAGACAAGAACACCTGGCTTAGTATACATCTTCATTCCGTTTTCGTAGGCTTCATAAGAATCAGAAGAATTCAGTCCATCTGGTGTGTAATACTGAATGATCAGATATTCATCAAACGGTGTTCCGTTGAAGACTTCCGCTTCACCATCATAAATAGGAAGAATGAAGGCCTGATTTCCATCATCTGACTCACTTTCCAAAGCATTCAGATTAAGAGTGTTTCCATTAGTGGAGAGATACTCTGTTGTAATGACAGTCGGTTCAATCCAGCCAAGGAAATATTTACTGTAGGCGTTCTGACCGCCGACATTGAAATCCATCATATCCGGACCGCCAACCGGAGTATCATAATTAGTTGATCCGGAAGAACTCTTATTGCCGTAATCATAAGAATAATAATCATCAAGTCCCATCATATGGCCGGTTTCATGAATGAAGGTATGACTGTCAGCATTAGTGGTATCAAGAGCCTGCTGATAAGAAGTGATGGAATAATTCTTTTCTAGAAGGAAATCAATACTGGCCCAGGAATAAAGATTGCATTTCAGATTGGTGGTAGTGTTGACAATAGCATTATCAGTAGCCCAGGTAGTAAAAGCCCAGAAAGGATTAGAAGATTCTGAGGAATTTGAATATGAGGCTGAATAAACCATCCAGACAGCATCAATAATGTTGTCTCCGTCAGTATCATAATCAGCATAGTCTTCACCATTATTAATCAGAGTTTTCAGGGCCTGAGCCATGACAGCATCAGTATAATAAGAATCTTCAGCACATTTAGCCTTGAAAACGGCTTTAGTCATCCCAAGATTGATGATAGGAGAAACCTCTCCGGTAAGAGAAAGTTTTCCGTAACTGGCCTTAGAATAATAAGAAGCAACGCTTTCCCATCCAGTTTGATTGGAGTCTCCAAAAAAGCTGTATTCTAAACGCTGCATTTCTATATTGGTAAAGGAATCATCAGAGAATTCAATCGGAATAACTAATATCTTTCTGTCACCAATTGATGGCAGATAATGATATCCGACTCCTAATCCGATATTGTCTTTATTTAAATAATCAGAGCTATAGCCTGTCTTACCAGTAACATGTTTGTAAATGGCATTTCCATCCTCATCAAGCGTACTAGCGGAAGCTGATGACCGGAATATATCCAAAAATCCATCAAAAATACATGAAGTGGTGGAAATAGCAGTCACGAGAAGCAATGATGTAAAGGCTAAAGCTTTCTTTTTATTCATATTAATCTCCGTAATCAGAGCCGCGGCTCTTATCTTCGACAAAGCAATTGATGCTATCAGCAACATCCATAGCAGTCAGGAAAATGCAGTCTTCTCTGTCGACTGTCGGATTATCTTCGATACCGACAAAAACGACTTTTCGGTTTTTCTTAACAATTTCATCCATACGCTTAAGCAAATCTTCGTATCTTTCCGGTCTTAAGGCTTTGTAACCTTGAAGATAGGTGTAAAACTGAGGCTCAATATAAAAGAAGGAACCATCAGTATTCTGATAGCAGGTAGCAAAACGATTGTGAAGATCAATAAGAATCTTTCTGTCTTCCCATTCGGGATAATGTTTAGGTGTCATTTTTTTAAATCCTTAATACTTAATTATAACATTGAAACTAAAAAATAATTTAACTTCGGAAAAGTTTTATCTTTTGACTATGCTTTTAAGATAACAATTATGTTATCAATTTGACGAATAACAAAAAGAAAATCGCCTTTAAGACTTTCATTTTTGATTTCCTGACTGGCCAGAAGACTAATTTGTCTTATATCATTCAGTCTTTCAACAGCATGAAGACAGTCAAGCAGTTCAGCAGATAAAATCTTCTGAAGATCGTTGTTGGCATCATCCAATAGTCTGACCTTCTTTTCAAAAGAGAATTCAGGAGTAAAAGGCTTCTTTCCTTCATTCTTTCGGTAAATAAGTTTGCGTATCACCGAAATCAGAGGTAAGGAAGAAGCTAAGGCCGAATACTTCAGGCGACGCTGATTATCAGAGATGGACTCGATTCCATCAATTATTTCATCGTAGTTTTTCATATTAACCTCTTATTGCTAAAAGCATAGCATTGGCTTTAGCAAAGAATTCTTCCGGCTGAGCTGACATTTCATAGAAAGAAGAAAGTGACATCATAGCCAAATGACTGATAAAAACAAAGTTCTCTTTGATCATAGGAATATAAACATCAGCCTGGGATAATTCCGTCACGGTCAGAAACTGGTTAAGATTATCTAATAAGGAAGTATAGTCATCAATGATTTCCATGACTTTATTCCATTGATCGTCACTCAGCTGTTCTTTAGAAAGCGAGTAGGTGAAGAAAATTCCATCCTCTTCAATGACTTTCATAATCAGCTTTTCAGTCTCAGTGAAAGACTCATCCATTCCGACTAAATCATTTTCTAAAGATTTCATCAGAGGAACAAGCGATAAAAGTGCGCCTGAACCAGCATAATATGATGATCTCTTATCAGAGATCTTATATAAATAATCGTCAAGTTTTATCATACTTTTAATAAGCTGAATAGCTCCCCCACTTTTTGATGAATAATAACATCAGCATGGCTGTTTTTAGCATTGACATCTTTGTCAATTAAAACCAAATGTTTTCCTTGAAAATAGTTAATGAAACCACTGGCAGGATAAACAACCAAAGAAGTTCCGGCCACAATAAGCAAATCCGCCTGTGAGATACTGACCATCGCCTTCACCATGACATTTTCATCTAAAGGTTCCTGATAAAGAACGACATCAGGCTTGATGATTCCATTGCAATGCGGGCAATGAGGAATGATTCCCTTGCTATTTAAAACAACACTGAGATCATACATTCTTCCACATTCCTGACAGATATTTCGGTTAACTGAGCCATGAAGCTCACAAACTTTTTTGTTTCCGGCTAATTGATGAAGACCATCAATGTTCTGTGTCACAATCATATCCAACTTTCCGGACTT
>JBAXZU010000049.1:0-11843 GCA_041670225.1 Bacilli bacterium
ATGTTTATTCTGGATTCTACTTACGTATCTTATGAAGAACTGTATGACATCGCTATGATGTCTTATGAATATACTAAAGATGAATATTATAAAAAGCAGGAACTGAATAAACAATAATTAATGATTTTCATTACGATTGTTAGTTTTATTACTGATTTAGCATTTTTGTGTGGAAAAAATCTGCCGATTGTTTTATATTAGTTTCATATTTTAATGCCTGAGAAATTTATGAAAGGACACATAAACACTTATTTATGAAAGCAAAAAAAATTGTTTTTCTTCTCGCATCTATTGGAACAATGGTTTTAGGAGCCTGTGATGGAAATGGAAGTATCTCCAGTTTATCCTCATCAAGTTCTGGTAGTTCTTCTGTTACTACTACTTCTTCTAGTCCGGCTGATTCCAGCGTCAATTCTTTATCCTCGCTGACAAGCAGTACGATTACATCAAGCAGTATTTCATCGTCAGTCCCTATTATTGATACCACTGAAGATGCACACAGATATGATTCTGTAGATATTTCAAATCCGTTGACAGCCACTATCGATACATCATCTACGGCAGGATATAAGTATGGGAGAAATCTATTCGATACCACACTTACTAATTCTTATGAGCACTCTTCAATTCTAAGCAATAATTTTGGTCAAGGAAGAATTCCTTCTAGAGGGGAATCAAAGATTTTGGTGGTTCCCGTCAGTTTTGCCAACTCTACTGAGACATCTGAAGAAAACGATGCCTGGAGACAGCAGTGCTATACCGCATTCTTTGGAGAAGCGGATCAGACCGGCTGGAACTCTGTAAGATCTTATTACTATGAGTCTTCATATCATCAGCTTTATTTAGAAGGAACGGTGTCACCTGTTGTTAGGATGCCTAAAGATTATTCTTATTATCAAGGGAAAAAATCCTCGGATGCCACAAAGCTTGTCTGCGATACTATGTATAAGGCTTTGTTTAAGGGAAGTGATCCAATATATAGCGTTGATGATTTCGATTCTGACAAAGACGGTGTTATCGATGGAATTTATTTTATAAATGATCAGCCAGTAGGAAGCGATCTCTCTTGGGCTTTTACCACCTGGTATTCAAACAGTTCTTTCGAAGCTATTAACACAAATGCCTTTGTTACTTCTTGCATGCCTATAGGTACATTTGCGTGGAGTTCAAAAGATTTTATGACAAGAAGGCCTGGATTTACAGTCTCAAGTCCTGACGCTCATACTTACATTCATGAAACCGGTCACCTACTAGGTTTGAATGATTACTATGATACTTATAATTCTCAGAGAAGCATAGCTGGCGGAGGGTCTATGCAGGATTATAATATCTGTGATCATGAGTCTTATTCTAAGTTCTTGTGGGGATGGACATCTCCTAGGGTGATTACTGATAAAAACACTGAGAGTTCTATTGAGGTTGATCTTAAACCTTTTGAGGATTCTGGCGACTCTGTTATTTTATCAGCTAAATATAATGATACTTGTCTTGATGAATACTTAATGATTGATTATTACACTCCGACGAAGTTAAACGAGGCTGATTCACAGAGAATATACGAATCCGCTTTAGGTGTCAATGGATCTGGAATTAGGATTTGGCACGTTGACAAGAGGGTTTACGATTCGTATCTGGTTTATAATGATGAAACTAGAAAATATACCAGTTATTTTGATCCTCAGGCCAGCGAAGATCCTGCTCCTGCCAAGGATCTGCACGAAGGAACTAATGAGCGAGATCCAGCATATCCCTATACCGGAGCGATTGATTACTATAAAAGTATGTCGACTAACTCGTCTGAAGATTTAACCGATGCTAATTTCTATATCAAACCGGAGTTAGAGCTCCTGCGTTCAACATATGGTACTAGTAATTATAAATTATCTGATGTTGCCGATGCCGATGATTTGTTTGTGGCTGGAGATACATTCGGAACAGATTCAGACAGCTTTAAGGATTTCGAGTTCTATTCAATAAAAGGAGACGTTGATTACAACATATCTTCTGATGATTGGAACAAAGCCGCTAAGGTCCAGCTCCCTTATTCAATTTCCGTCGAATCAATTGGTGACACTGCTAAGTTGGTTTTCACTAAGAAGTAGATTATATTCATATCATATAAGCCGACTAAGAAAGATAGTCGGCTTTTTTGTTGACTTAAATTTCTAATAATGTAAAATACATTTGAGATTTTTATGTCACGTAAAATAAATATCATTCTTTCTTGGTCAATCGCCTTTATTACTGCTCTAGCGCTTTTTTTAGGTGTGCTGTGCGGAAGGGGCAATTATAGCGGATATGGATTTATTGACCCATGTTTCTATGCTGGGATAATTGTTTTTCTGTTAGGATGTTTATTAATTGTTATTCATAAAGGAGCTTTTGATATTTTTGCTTTTGGCTTTGGATCAATTTTTTCTCATATGAACCCCAATAGAGATGCTGTATCAAGCTACCATGATTATGCTGAGTATACTATTAAGAAGAAACGGGCGAGAATGTATTCTTCTTCTCACTGTGTTCCTTTTTTAGTTATCGGTGGTGTTTTTTTGCTTGGTGCCCTAATTCTTAATTATCTTTTTAATCCGGTGCTGTAAAGGTTTTCTTGATAAATAGCAAAGCATGAAATCGCTTTCAGCTATATATTTAGAGTATGATTTTTTAAAAAAGTATTGACAAATATATCTGTGCAATTCAAAATAATATCAAGTTTTCGATTGAAAGGAGAAACTTATCTATGAAAAGTAATGCTTTTTTGTTAAAGCTTGCTCTTGTTGGTTTTGTTGGAACTGCACTCGCTTCCTGCGGTGAGACTTCAACATCGACAACACCTAGCTCTTCTACTTCTACTTCTACCTCGACGTCTACATCTTCTGAGTCTTCTTCGTCTGCTGCACCTGTTTTAGCTACAGGAGCCAAATCATTTTCTAACGCTACTTATTCCGAAAGAACTGATATTTTAGGAAAACTTGAGGGATATGCTGTCAAGGAACACTTGGCTGGTCTTCCTCTTTATGAAAATGGCGGATATGCCATGTATAATCCTAGAGTTGTTAAAGGGTCGGAAAACTACATTGTCGGTTATGGTTTCTCTAACTTAAGAGACGGATACATAAGCAGAGATATGATTTCCGCCAATGAATCTAATCCTGATTGGAGAGGGTATTTACATACTTGGGATGCAACAGATCCAGCCACTTTAAATGCTCTTAATGACCAGGGCTCACAGGTTAGTGATCTTTTTAGTTATATTTCTGCGTCTTATTTCGGAAATAAGATGAACTCTACAAAAGATGGATATGAATGGTATGGCGTTCTTTCCAATGATGATAGGCCTATAGCTGTTGGTGACGATGGGACTATTATTTCTGATGCTACTTCCACTACCTTGGCTTCTACATGGAGAATACATGTAAAGACCGGAGAAAAAGGTGGAATTAAATATCGTACCAGTTCTAATCTTGATTCTAGAAAATCATATGATGGGACTTATGTCCAGCTTGATGACTACATTACAGCTTTTAGAGATATCTTATTAAATGGCAGCGTCGGTTACTATAGAGGTTCTGAGCTTGCGGGAAAAACCGGAAAGAGCGGTATTGTTGGGGCTGCGGCTTATTACAATGCTACCAAAAAGTCTGGAGGTGCTGATGCCGAGGCTTTCAAGGACGTTGGAATTAAATCTGGGACAGATGAGACTGGGGATTATCTCCAGTTTACCTTCATGGCTCCGACTAATAGGTTCTACGCCATGTATAATCTTTCAGAGGGTTTATATGAACCTGTTCCGAAATCGTTCTTCACATTAGTTGGTAAAGACGCTTATGGCAACTATGATGAAGCCTCTTCAACTACACCTGTTGATAATATTCTCAGCATGGGACCTTATATGCTTGAATCGTGGCAGGAGGGTGTTGAAATCGTCTTTAAAAAAGATACTACTTGGTTTGAATCTGATTCTAAGACATATAGAATTCCTGGTGTCCACATTAAGTTCTTACCTGGTTATTCTACCGATAACACTCTTCCTTTTAAGGAATTCCTCTTAGGCAATCTTGATTCGGCTTCTATTCCTCTTGACTATATAGCGGAATATAAAGATGATGTAAGATCGACAAAAGTTCCTGGTGATTCAGTCTTTAAATTAAATATTAATTCCTGCAATCAGGATAGATGGGATTCTTTGTTTGGCGAAAACGGAAGTATTGCCTATACACCTAAAGAAAACTACTATCAGTGTAAGCCTTGGATGGCTAATTCTGATTTCCTTGATGGACTTTCTTTCTCGATTAACAGAGAAGAATATGCTTCTTCTAGAGGATCCATTCCTTCTTGTAACTACTTCTCAACCAATTATATGAGTGACCCTGAAGATGGTATCTCCTATGATTCCACCGCTCAGCATATTGAAGCTGCTAAGTCTGTCTATGGTGATACTTATGAAGATTACGGTTATTCAACTGAAGCTGCTAAGGCAAAGTTCAAGAAATCTGTAGATGCTCTTGTTGCTGCCGGTGAGCTTGAGAAAGGCACTGTTGCCAATCCTACTCAGATTTCCATCACTATTTCTTGGATGTACGATAACATGATTAAGAAATACGGCGATGATATTTCTCTTTATATTCAGAGCTGCTTCAACGACGATTCTGTCTCTGGCGGGACTGTTAAGCTGACTGTTAACAATGTCTGCCACGATGCTACTGATTGGCAAGATGTTTACTATAATGTCATGATGAAAGGCCAATTTGATTTGGCTTTCGGTTCGATTACCGGCAATGCGCTTGATCCTCTCAATTTCTTAGAGGTCTTAAAATCTAATAACTCTTCAGGCTTTACTCTTAACTGGGGCCCTGATACTTCTGAATTAAGCGAGACTAACCAACTTGTATATGGCGGAAGCATTTGGTCATTTGATTCACTTTGGGATGCCGCTGATCATGGTGCCTTACTTAAAGACGGTGTCACAATTCCTCCTGTTGTACTTAAATATGGTGCAGGCGAGGAAGATGCCGATGGTAATTTCGTCTTTACCTTCTCTTATGAGAATTTAGCTGAATCCGATGATTTCAAAGATGATGTTGCTTCTGGTAAACTTAAAGTAACCATTGATGATTTCTATGTCTGGAATGGTAGTAAGTTTCAGGAAGCTATTGATGATGAGGGCTTAGTCACCGGTACTGTAGATGAAGCTACCAGTACTGTTACATGCACTATCACTCCTGAATTATATGCTGCTCTAGTTACTAATGGAGGCTTCTACATCGGAGTTGATTATACGTTAGCTATCGCTGGTGTCAGTTCTAGCGGTTACGTTGAAATTGGTGTTGCATTTGCTTCCTAATTCTTAAAGCACAATTTCAGAAAAAGCCAATCATAAGCGGTGTCGGTGGTAACACTGGCTCCGCTTATTTTTATTAATAAAAACTGCTTTGTTTTCTTGTTAGAATTATCATTATGTGATAAATTATTACAAGATGTGAGAAAGGCAAAAAAGAATGACTAAGTACACGATAGAAAGAATAATACTGGCTTTTGTAACTACATGTATTATTTTGACAATAACATTTTTCTTATTGAAAATACTTCCGTTTCAGCAACCGGCCGCAACAACTGAAGAGGGGGTTATAGCTTATTATACAACTCAAGTAAAGCTTGGGTATGTTCTGGACTTTAGCACTATTCAGGAAACTCTTGGGACATATCTGTATAAATATACTGATACTGCCAAAGAAACTCATTATTTTTATATTAGACCTGTTGGCGATCAATATATTGCTTGGATCGAAGGAATCTTTACAGAATGGAATTGGGGTGTATCTTCAACTATAAAGCCAAACTATTCTGCTATGGGTATTATTTTCGGCAAATTGCCTTATACCATAAAGGTCAATATATGGTCTGTTATTATTTCTGTTCCAACTGGAATTATTCTTGGAATTTGGGCGGCTTTGAAAAAGAATAAACTGACTGATCATATTATTTCAACTTTAGTTATGGTTTTTATTTCAATACCATCATTTATTACAATTACTTTTTTGTTATTGATTTTTGGCTATAATGGTAAGCTTCTTCCTACACAGTGGCCATCAGATTCTGCCTCTTTATCAACCAGAGTATTAGGGTATATAATTCCAGTCATGTCTTTATCTTTTGGCTCGATCTGCGGTTATTGCCGTTTCACTAGAGCGGAGTTGACAGAGGTTATGAGTTCAGATTATTTACTTTTGGCTAGAACAAAAGGTTTAACTAAAACTCAGACTGTTATAAGACACGCTCTGAGAAATGCCATGGTACCCATTCTTCCTTCAATTCTTTCTGAGTTTATTGGGATTTTAGGCGGTTCGATGATTCTTGAATCTCTTTATGGAATTCCTGGTATAGGTGCTTTATATATTACCGCGTTAAGCTCTAAGGATTATAATGTCCTGCTTGTGGATATGGCTTTTTTTACAGTCATTAGTTTGGTAGCCGGTGTTTTCCTTGATCTATCTTATGGATTCATTGATCCTCGTATCAGAATGGGAGGAAAGAAATAATTTATGATAAATGATGAATTTACTTTTGAAAACGATAAAAATTTTGAAGAAACTATTAAAATAGATTCTTCAGATTTTAAATTCGTTCAAGAGCATGCAAAAATATCAGATCAAAAATTTCAGACAAAACCTACTACTTTTTTCAAAGATGCCATAAGACGTTTCGCCAAGAACAAATCTTCTGTTGTCGCAGCCATTATTTTAGGGATACTGATTCTAATGTCTTTAATTATTCCGGCCGCTGTTCCTTACGATATTAATAATGCTCATCCTAGTGAAATCAAACTGGCTCCTAAATTGTTTGATGCCGGTACAGGCTTTTTGGATGGGACAAAGAGTTATTCAAATATTGTTTACGATTCTGTGAATGATAAACCTTCAGGGGATTTCAAGGTTCAGGCCGTTTCAAAAATGACGCACACAAATGAAGGAGAAAATTTTACTGATTCGGTAAATACGTATGCTTATGGAGGATATATAAGATTGTGGTCTTCAAAAGCTGAGGGTGATGTTTCTGATGAGTATTCTGAACTTGCCTCTTATTATTATGCATATGATTTTTCTAGGGCTAATTATAAATTAGATATAGACGTAGGAGCTCTTCCCAGCGATTCATTTACTTCTCAAGGTGAATATGCTGTTTATTTTAAATATCTAGAAGACGGGAACTATGTGTATGCCCCTTTAACCTCTTATATGGATAAAGGCGATCAAAAAATATCTATAAATATAAATGAGAAATTGTTAGCGGCTGGAGTAACTAAACAGACTTTTGTTACTAGTGAAAAGGCTTCTTTAACAATCAGGCTTAAAGCTTCTTCTTCTATATCTCCCTCTGTTTTAATTGACCAATTTGTTATTTCTTCTGATCGAGGAGCCGAAAAGGAAGAACTAGCCAGTATATCCTGTACAGATGCTAACGCATCATTATCTATTGTGAAATTTAGTGGGGATTCAGAAAATAAATATTATTGGACTATTACGAATGGGCAGATGAATTTGTATCACGCCAATATACTTTATTGTTCATTTGTGTATGATACTTATGAGGCGGCTTATGGAATTTTCAGTAATCGTTTAGGTAAATCTGATGTTTTATCTTATGTAAATAAAGGGTGGATGGAGATTGATTTTGATACATATTTAAATTCTAATAGAACAGAATCTGATCTAGCTGCTTTTATTGCTTCTTTTAAGATTCTTAATGATGAAAAATGTCCAATTAGATCTATCGATAGCATAAGTGTGAAATCTGTACCTGGAATCGATCCGGTTGTAGATGTTATCTGCGGATGTTCTCAGTATAGACTCCTTGGCTATTCGTCTATGCCTAGATTCATTATGGGTACTAATGATCAAGGAAAGGATTTTTTCAAAGTTGTATTCACGGGATTAAGAACCTCTTTACTGTTAGGTGTTATAACATCAGCAGTCTGTTTTTTGTTTGGTCTTCTCTGGGGATCGATTGCTGGTTATTTCGGTGGATGGACTGATATTTTGATGGAAAGATTCACCGATGTTTTATCAGGGATGCCTTGGATTGTCGTTATGACATTGATTATTATTTTGATGGGCTCAAACTTCTTATCATTTGCTATTGCGTTGTGTTTGACTGGCTGGATAGGAACTTCATCAATTACGAGGACTCAATTTTATAGGTTTAAACGCAGAGAATATATCTTGGCGGCCAGAACTCTAGGAGCTTCTGATTCACGATTGATTTTTAGACATATTCTGCCTAATGCCGTTGGGACAATTATCACTTCTTCGGTTTTAATGATTCCCTCAGTTATCTTTGAAGAGGCGACGATATCTTATTTAGGATTAGGATTGAAAAGCGGTCTTTCTTTAGGCATCGTCTTATCTGAAAATCAGCAGTATATTACTACCCTTCCATATTTGATTGTATTCCCATCAGTTATTATGGCTTTGATAATGATTTCATTTAATTTATTTGGGAATGGCTTAAGAGATGCTTTTAACCCCTCTCTGAAAGGACAGGATTGATTTATGGAAAATAAATATAAAAAATTCATTGAAGATGATAAAGAATCTATCCAGACCGAGAAAGTTCTTGAGGTAAAGGACTTAAGGATATCTTTTAAAACTGACAATGGTAAGGTTCAGGCGGTTAGAGGGGTCTCTTTTGATTTACACAGAGGAGAAACTTTATGTATAGTTGGTGAATCTGGTTCTGGGAAGTCCGTTACTTCTAAAGCTGTTATGGGTATTCTTTCGGCAAACGCAATTGTTGAAGGCGGTCAGATTATATATCAAGGTGAAGATTTGCTGAAAGTCTCAGAGGATGAATTCCACCGTATCAGGGGGCATAAAATCGGAATGATTTTCCAAGACCCGCTGTCGTCTTTGAATCCTATTGTTAAAATCGGTAAGCAGATTACAGAGACGATGATGATTAATAAAAACCAGCTTAAAAATCGTTATTCTGATTTGATTTCTAAAGAATTGACAGCTTATAAAAATGCTAAAGTCATTAAGAATTCTACTATTTCCTACTCTCTTTCTTCTATGAACGCTACTATAGCCGACATGAAAGAAAAATTAAAAGCTAAGGAAGACGAAGCGTGTAGCGTCAATAATAAAAGAATTGAATCAGCCCTGCGTGTTGTTAACTGCGAATCTGAAGCGGCTGAAATTGAAAAGTCTTTTGATAATGACATTTCAGTTAATGTAAAAGCTTATACAAAAAATAAGAGCCAGGTTGATAAATTAAGCGAAAAAATATCTTTAGCGTCTAAGAAAACTGATGTTAGTGCAAAAAAATTAATAAAAAAATTAAGTGATAAGCAGGCTTTATTTCAAGAGGCCTGCGATATACATTTCAACGAAGTTTCTGAGCTAAAAAAAGAGCTCAAGGAGAAACTTGATAAACTCCTTTTAGAAAGAAACGAAAATGCTAGAAATATTGGATTTCCTGTTTTCAGAGTTTTTAATGGTGTTTCTTCAAAAAAATCAGCATATGCATTTATTCAAAAGGAGCAAGATGAGATAAAAGCTGTTTTATCTACTTTTAAATCCGAAGAGATACTGATTAAAAACAAACAGGAAGAATTAGCGGCGAAACATAAAGAAACAGTTGCTAAAGCTAATGAAAAATATAAAAATGATCTTCCTTCCTTGAAAGAAGCTTTGAAAATAAGAAAAGGCGAAGCTAAATTAGAGATAAAAAAGTATAAAACATCCTTAAAGATTCAGTTTGAGAAGGATTTCCGGAATTTAGAGAAAGAAAAGGAACCTGTTGTTTTATCTGCTCAAAAGATTAAAAAAGAAATCAGATCTGTTTATTCAAAATACACGATGAAGGTTATGTTAGTTTTTTTCAGCAGAAAAAAGAAGAAAGTTTTAATTGCAAAGCGTAATTCTCAGCTGAAAATTCTGAAGGATTTAAGAAATAAATATATTCAGGAAATTAATTCGTTGGTAAAAAAAGAAGAAGAAACAAAAAGGAAATATCATGATTCAATAAAGATTTCTAAAGCCGAAGCTAAAAGACAGGCTTTAGAAGTTATGAAGGAAGTCGGTATTCCTCAGCCTGAAAAGAGGTATTATCAGTACCCGTTCCAGTTCTCCGGAGGTATGAGGCAAAGGATTGTTATCGCCATTGCTTTAACGGCTGCTCCTGATATTCTCATCTGCGATGAACCTACTACTGCGTTGGATGTTACTATTCAGGCTCAGATTCTTGAGTTAATTAATAATTTAAAGAAGGAAAGAAACCTTTCCTGCATTTTTATTACTCACGATTTGGGTGTTGTTGCTAACATGGCCGATAGAGTCGCGGTTATGTATGCCGGTAAAATCTGCGAGTATGGCACTGATAAGGAAATTTTCTTTGATCCTCGTCATCCATATACGTGGGCCTTATTATCATCCATTCCGGATATCGATTCTAAAGAGAAACTCGAGGCTATACCCGGGACGCCTCCTGATATGATTTATCCACCAGTCGGCGATGCTTTCGCCGCCAGAAATAAGTATGCTATGGCTATTGATTTTAAGTATCAACCTCCTTATTTCAAGATTTCTGACACTCATTATGCGGCTACCTGGTTACTTTATAAGGATGCTCCGCGTATTGATCCGCCAAAGATTGTCACATCCCGTATTAATAAAGCTTTAGAGGAGGAAGCGAAAAATGAAAAGCAATAATGATAAAACTACTGAGCTCCCTATTTTAAATGAATTAGAAGATGAAAATGATATCGCCAAAAAAAACAATGAGTTCTTGGCCGCTGATGAAGGCAAAAATTCAATTATTGATGAAACTAATGATGAAAAGCGTGAACATGTTGAAGGCGATAAGCTGATGCCCGATTCAGTCATTAATGACGATAAAGTTTTTAAATCTAAAGTAAAGTATAAAAAAGAACTAGTTAATAAGCACATCTTGCTGTCAGTCAGACATCTTAAGATGTATTTTAAACTTGGCAGCTGGCCTAAACAGATTAAACTTAAAGCTGTCCATGATGTTTCTTTTGATGTTCATGAAGGTGAAACCTTTGGAATCGTCGGTGAATCGGGATGCGGAAAGTCCACGACTGGGCGCTGCATTATTAGACTTTATGATATAACTTCTGGATCCATTTATTATAGAGGCCAGAGAATATCGGCTGGAGATAGATGGAATCGTAAAGAAATCAAATACTCTAAAATCCACGCTAAGGCGAAGATTAAGAATTTTAAAGTTGAGATGAATAAGAAGATTAAAAAAGTTAAAAATGATAAATCCACCATAGAATCTATTAAAACTGAATATAGTGATAAGATTCAGAAGACCAAAGAAAGAAA
The DNA here is from genome assembly GCA_041670225.1 of Bacilli bacterium. Taxonomy (GTDB): domain Bacteria; phylum Bacillota_I; class Bacilli_A; order RFN20; family CAG-288; genus Enterosoma. Next base: position 11,346 of record JBAXZU010000049.1, read on the forward strand.
TAGTGCTGTTATCAAGGAGCAGAGAAAGAAGATTTCGCAGATCCACTACGATAACAATCATGTTTCTAGAAAACTCATGGATGAGATTCAGATGATTTTCCAGGACCCGGTTGATTCGCTTGATCCTAGGATGACAGTTGAAGATATTATTCAGGAAGGGCTGAGAATTCAAGGCCATCATAATAGAGCGGAAAACCATCGCAAGACTGTCGAGGTTTTAAGAAAAGTCGGACTTGTTCCTGAGCATGCCTCCCGCTATCCTCATGAGTTTTCTGGCGGCCAGAGGCAGAGAATCGGTATTGCCAGAGCTTTAGTTATGAATCCAAAGCTTTTAATCTGTGATGAGCCTATATCGGCACTGGATGTTTCTATTAGGGCTCAGGTTATCAATTTGCTCAATGATTTAAAAGATGAGATGGGATTAACGATGATTTTTATCGCTCATGACTTATCGACGGTAAAGTACTTCTGCCAGCGCATTATGGTTATGTATTATGG
>JBAXZU010000050.1:0-11704 GCA_041670225.1 Bacilli bacterium
AAAAATGTAAGCGATTTCAATGATTTTTACTGTTTTTTCTGTTTTTTAATTAATTTGCTACATTAAAGTGAATTTTCTTTAAAAACCCTTAAAATTTGTTTCGTTTTCAACGATTTTTAACATTTTTCACTTCTATTTTGTCTTTTCAGCTAAAAAAAGTATTCATAAAATTTAATTGTTTTTGTTATATTAATTTTATATTTAATTTAGGTAAAGGAGAATCCTATGAAATATTTAAAAAAGATTGGCGTAATTTCTTTAGCCCTTCTGATGTCTTCCTGTATTACATCAAATTCTGATTCGACTAGCACCAGTGTTGAAACTTCAAGTTCAACCAGTGTCTCAGCTGAGCCTTCTGTTTCTGATTCTACAGCCCCTTCTACTGATACTTCTGTTGAGCCTTCAACCGAACCTTCTGTCGAACCTAGTACTGAACCTTCTGTCGAACCCTCAACCGAACCTAGTGTTGAGCCTAGTACTGAACCTAGTGTTGAGCCTAGTACTGAACCCTCAACTTCACCAGAACCGGACCCTGTCTATGCTGTTACCCTTAATGATGATGCCGCTGATGCTATGCTCTATGCCAGAACTCAGACTCTGACTGCTACTGTCACTATTGATGGTGCTGCTCAGACTGATCCACTTATTAGCTGGGAAACTGATAATAGCAAGATTCTGACTGTTACTGATGAAGGTCTTGTTCAGGCTGTCGGTCTTGGTACAGCTACTATCACTGTCTCCTCTAATGAGGATATCGAGGCTTATGATTCCATTGAGATCACTGTTAGTGCTCCTACTATGGCTGATGAATCTTTTGAATTAACTACTAATTATCTGATGAAGGTTGTATCTGATTCTGATAAGACTGCTTTTTCCTATTATGCTCTTGCACCAGATGGCATGGAAATGTATGCCACTGCTACTGCTTTCAGCAATATGACTGACGGACAGTATACTTCTGCTGCTGGATATGATTACGCTTATTATGAAAATAAGATTTATCCAGCCGAGGTTTCCTTAGGATCGGATGAAAGCTCCGTTATCGCAAATGTCTACAAAGATGAATATGTAACTGACGGAGAGGGTCAGGCCATTCCTCAGGATGAATTTGTTGATATTTATAACATTTCTAACATACTTAATGACAATACCGATATTGAGTATGCCTTTTATAGTTCGGGATATGATGTTTTTAACTTTGAATCAAAGGCTGATTGTGAGAATCCTTCCTTTGTTGATTTAGCTTTGGAAGTTGCCGACTGGTATGACTATAGTGCTTTGGCTCTCACTGATATTTCACTTCAGGCTTGGTTCGAGGCCTCAACTGGTACTTTATCTAAGTTCAATATTTTCCAGGGAGATACCCGTATTTATTATGGTGTTGTTGAGGCCGGACTTAGTGAAGGTCTCTTCGATAGTGTTGAGTATCACACTTTCAGAGAAGGCACTGATCCTGATGCTGGTGATGGTGAAGACTTTGATGATGAAGAAGAACCTCAGCCTGTTGTCCCAGATCCTGGTGAAGATGATGGTTCTGAAACCGGAGACGGTGAATAAGGAAGAGAGGAAAACATACCATGTTAAATAAAAAGAGTTTTACAATTGCTTCTATCGCAGCCTTGGTCTCTGTCTCAGGAATGTCATTGATTTCCTGCGGAACCGCAGCTGATGAAGGCGAAGTCTCTGCTGAAAATTTCACCGGAGAAGAAGTTGTTGCTGTTACTGATGCTATTGGTTCTGGCTTTGCTTTTGATAAGAAGGCTCTTGGTGGTGCCACAGTTGCCTCCACTGTCAGTTCTGATTTAGGTGTTTTAGCTGTCGATAACGAAGATGGCACCTATGATGTCAGATTCATTGCTGCTCTTACCGGATACGCTGATCTTTCCGCTGCTTCTTTCACTAGAGCTAGCTATACCAATGCTAAAGGCAAGACAGTTGCCGAAAAAATCACTGATGTCAAGTATGTCTATACTTCTCTTATTGAAGGCGAAGATGTTAAGTGGGCAGAAGCCTTATCTACTGATTACACCTGTTATATGGTTTATTCAGTCATGAATATTCCGGAAACTGATATTTTCACTGCTTTATCTGTCACTTTCAATGCTACTAGTACATTAGCTGATGATCCTCTTGCCACCGCCACTCAGGCTGCCAACTATTATGGTATCAAAGGTGATGAAACTGTTGGTGTCGATTATGTCAAATCTACTGAAGATGCCTATTATGGTTCAATTTTCGATGGCGACGAAGGACAGTACTTTACTCAGGCTGATGATGTTTATGGCTTCCATGTTCTAGATAGATCAAACACTGCCGGTGAATGTGTTGTTGCTCCTTATGTAGCCACTTTTGAGGGCTGTGTAGCCACAAAACTGGGCACTGTCAAATATTCAGCTTATGCTAGTTCTAGCTATGGTTCCTTTGAAGGAGCCTCGAAAGTTACTGGTGTAAAATTACCAGATACTATTGCCTATATTGGAAAATGGGCATTTAATTCTACTTCCGTTATGACTCATCTTGAACTTCCTGCCGGACTTAAAGGACTGCATTACAATTCTATTTCCAGCTGCGGTGCTACTGTCTTAACCTATAACGCCAAGAATCTTACTAGTACAAAAGATATTAACCGAAGCGGAGTTGCTTTTGAAACCGTTAATGTTGGTGCCGGCGTTGAATCTCTCCCTGAGAAGTTCTTCCCTTCATCAAAGCTTCCTGGAAAAGTTGTCTATGATGGCACCACTGCTCAGTGGAATGCTTTGATTGAAGGCAAAGACAATGGCTTCGAAGATGTCGAAAAGACCTATTGCACTGATACCAAGATTGCTGATGTTGTCTTCCATCTTGATGGTGGTAATTTGACTGCCGATACTGATAAAGAAGATGACGTTTATAGTGTGAAGGTTATTTCCGGAAAGAAAGTCGCTGATCCTGGATCACCAGTCTATTCCGATTATCTTTTCGATGGCTGGTATGCTGATGCTGAGTATACTGAAGCTTTCTCTTTCGATACTGCTATTGTCGTTCCTGAAGAAGATGAGACTGCTACTGTTAACATTTATGCTAAAAAGAAGGATAAGCCAGCCAACCATACAATTGATGGTGCTTCCGCTTTGGTCCTGAATGCTGATGCCGGCAATTATTCACTTTCTGTCAATGTTCCAACCTTATACTTCTCCTACACTATGCCAGAAACTGCTACTGCTGACCGTGTCTATTTAGCTTCTTCCAACAGATTGCTTAATGGTTCTACAACTTATACTGATACTAAGATTACTGTCTATGCAGCTGATAAAACCACTGCCCTCTCTGTTACCTCCTCTTTCACTCCTTCTTCTACTTCCAAAGCTTTCGGAAACGGAAACAAGACTTATCTGAAGATGAATCCAGGTGAAACCTATTATTTCGCTGTCACTACTGGTTCTACTCTGAGCGGAACTTCTGTCTATACCTTCGATTTAGGTTTGAGTGATGCTGTTCACGATGTAGAAGAAGAAGCCAGAACCTATACCTTCGGTGAAACTCAGAAAGTTGAAATCAATAGTAATGGAATGGTCGATTACTGGAAATTTACGGCTGCCACTTCCGGAACTTACATGTTCAAGAAGTCTTTAGTCGGAGCCACTTCCGGTTATGATCCATACTATCTCTATCATTATGATACTGAAGGAAATGTTGTCATGGATGCTACTTTATCAAGCAGCACCAAGGTAGCTACTGTTGAAATCACTGCCGGAACTACTTATTACATCTTCACCTCCACTTCTAATCTTGATACTACTGATACTGTCCACTCTCAGTTCATCATTGGTGATCTCCCGGCTGGAACTGCTGTGACTAATGCTGTCAGCATGACTGCTGATGGTACTGTAACTACCGTCACTCTTGATGGTTTCACCAAGAGATATTATTCTCTTGCCATTACCGAGAATTATGACTATACCATCACTACCAGTGGCGGAACTACCTCTTATGCTAAGACTATCAGCATCTATGATTCTGAAGATACTACTACTGCTTTAAGCACTGTTACCGAAGCTAATTCCTCTGGTTCTTCCTGGAGTTCTTCCTATGGTGCTGATTGCTGCCTTGATATTGCTCTCAATGCCGGAAAGACTTACATTGTTGAGGTTGGCTATAGCTCTACTTCCGGAACTACTGATTTCACTATTAAGGCTAACAAGCTTGAAGCTGGTGATAAGAAAGCTAATGCCATTGCTCTTAATGCTACTGATGGTGCTTTAGCTCCTACTGATGTTATTGGTACTGCTGGCGGAAAATGGTATTCTTTCCTTTCTTCTACTACTGTCTCCGGTCTTAATCAGATCTATGTCACTGGCAATACCGGTACTGTAGCTATGACTATCTACTGCGGAACTTCAACTAGTGTTGATGTTAAGGGTGCTGATATCATTACCAATTACTTCTCAGCCAATTATCAGTACTACATCTATCTTACTGATACTGTTTCTGAAACTCTGCAGTTGGCTATCACTAAGCCGAATGCTGATGTCATTACCAATAGCAGCACTCTTGCTCAGGGCGTCACTCTTGATACTGTCACTCTTCCTGTCAGTAAAGGAAATTCCCTTTTCTCCTTCACTTCCGGTGCTACTGAAGATTTCAATACTGAATTCTCCTTCAAGACTACTGCCGGAACTGCAACCTTCGATGTTGTTGTCACTTCCGCCGGAATGACTGCTGGTGATGCTTCTGGTTCTCTGACTGTTGGTACTGAAGCTGCTTCCGCTGGAACTGTCAGTGGTTTGCTTGACAAGAATAAGACCTATAATCTTGCTATTTCTAACCTGGTTATGACTGATGCTACTGCTAGCCTCACTGTCGATATTGCTGGTGTAGAAATTCCTCCGGATGGAACTGATAGAACTAAGGCCTGGACTTTTGACGGAGACGAAGACGGATATATGGATATTAATGTTTCTTCATATAATGCCCGTTGGGTCAAGTACACCTGTACTGAAACCGGAACTTATAGAGTATGGTCAAATAAAAACGGAACTAACTCAGATACATATTTGTATGGCATTTACGAAGGCGACAGCACTTCCTATATGGCTGGAACAAATTTTAATGATGCTACTAGCTCTGGATTCACTTCTGCCGATTATACTGGTTATATCGAAAAAAATAACTATGATTTCTATACTGAGCAGACCTTCACTGCCGGAACTACTTATTATATTTCCTTTAGACCAGGATATTATGGCTGCAAGTTCGGTATCCTTCTTAAGGCCTAATAAGCAATTGCTGACTATCTGTTAGCTGAAAATGATGGTGGCCTACTCCCTTTCCGTATCTGCGGAAAGGAAATCGGCACCATTTTATTTACTTTTCTTCAAAGTTTACGTTTTTTTATATTACTTAAATGATTTGTAGGATAAAATAAAGATAATAAAGAACCGAGGAACAAATATGATCAACAACACCGAGCTGGAAAAGCAGGATCCTGAACTCTATGAAGCTATTCACAATGAAAGGCTTCGACAGGAAAATAATGTCGAGCTGATTGCATCCGAAAATTTTGTCTCGAATGCTGTAAGAGAAGCTAATGGTTCTATCATGACCAACAAATATGCTGAAGGCTATCCCGGCAAAAGATATTACGGTGGCTGTGAATTCATTGACATGGCTGAAAATCTAGCCATTGAGAGAGCTAAGAAACTTTTTGGCTGTAAGTTTGCCAATGTTCAGGCTCACTCTGGTTCCAGTGCCAATATGGCTGCCTATAAAGCTTTATTGAATCATAATGATGTTATTTTAGGAATGTCTCTGGATGCTGGCGGACATCTGACCCATGGTTATCGTTTTTCTTTTTCGGGTCAGGAATATGTTGCCTATAGTTACGGAGTTAATGAGGAAACCGGACTTATCGATTATGATGAAGTTGAAAGAATTGCTCTCGAAAAGCAACCGAAACTCATTGTTGCCGGTGCTAGTGCTTATGCGAGAATCATTGATTTCAAGAGATTCCGTGAGATTGCCGATAAAGTCGGTGCTTATCTGATGGTTGACATGGCTCATATTGCCGGTTTAGTTGCTGCCGGGTATCATCCTTCACCGGTGCCTTATGCTCATATTGTTACTTCAACCACTCAGAAGACGTTACGTGGTCCCCGTGGCGGACTGATTCTTACTAATGATGAAGATATTGCTAAAAAAATTGATAAAGCTGTCTTCCCGGTCTGTCAGGGTGGTCCTTTGGAAAATACCATTTCCGGAAAAGCAGTCGCTTTTTTGGAAGACCTGCAGCCATCCTTTGCTGAGTATATCTCTCAGGTTGTTCTCAATGCTTCTGCCTTTGCTAAGAAATTAGCTGATTTAGGTTTCAGAATCATTACTGGCGGTACCGATAATCATCTTCTTTTGGTTGATGTCAAATCCACTTTAGGAATTACCGGTTTAGAGGCTCAGAAGCGACTGGAGAAGATCAATATCACCTGCAATAAGAACTCAATTCCTGGTGATAAGGAAAAGCCGGCTTACTGTTCCGGTATTCGTCTGGGAACCCCAGCTATGACAACCAGAGGCTATAAGGAAAAAGAGTTTGTGGAAGTGGCAGAGATTATCAATGACTGTCTCCGAATGGAAGAAACTGAGGAAAGCATTGAAACCCTGAAAGCCCGAGTCCGGGCAATCAATGGCTATTTCCCACTGCCTTACGAAATGAAATAAAAGGAGCCAGGAGCAATCCTGGCTCTTTTTTATCGGACAAGAAATTCAATTCTTTCATCACCCATGGAAGAATGGATGATGAGGTAGGCTTTGCTTTTCAATAAGGGCTTACGGCTTCTTACATATACTGAGAGTGAACCACCAATCAGACTGACTTCGGTTTTACCGATTATTTCAATAGGTCCTTCAGCCTTCAAGGTCAGATTTTCAAATGAATAGTAAAGTTGGTTATCGTTTTGGTCCATATGAATTATGCTAATTCTACTAACATCATATGTTGAATCATTGATTAGTTCTTTTTTACTTTGAGTTACTTTCAAATGGAATTTCATGGAAGGCCCGACTGTCTTGGTAAGTACTTCCTTGTTATTCTTGAAAGCGGAAATGGTGAAGAGATTTATCTTCTCACCCCAGGTTGATTCATATTTGTAATACCACTTATTAAGCTTACTAAAGCCAATTTTTTTGAAAAGAGCAAAAGTTAGGAATGGTAACATTTTCAGGTAATCGATATGTGAGTAACCGACTTGGGCGATATAATTCAAGGCCTTAACTATATTCTTTGAATCTTTTTTATTAAAGCCTTCATGGAAGGTCTCTCCGACAAAATCGTCAATCATTATGGGTGGATGTTTTAAGTTGGGATAGTTCTTTTTATCAGGATAGAAGGAAGAAACGTATTCTCCGTTTTTGAAGAGTTTCAGATAATCACAATTGGTGAAGACACAGAGAGGAAGGACTTTTGCTTCATCGTTATCACCGGAAATATTGCTGTTAGCTACAAATAACATTGGTTCTTTTCTAAATTGGGAAGCGATAGCCTGCCCAGCTGGTTTTGGATTACGGAAAATATCATAGACTCCATGGTAGCAGATATGATCCGTGCTTCCGAAGTCACAGTGGGTATTGTAATCAAAGGCACACCAAGTTATTTCACCTAAATAGGAGGAATACTTATAAGCATCGTTGATTACTTTCAGATGCCTTAAAGCCTGTTCAACTCTTCTATCAGCCGGATCATACATTTTAGTAGGATACATATGTCCGTTATTTTCGGAAATAAGGATGCCTTTTCCTTTGGCGGCTTTAATTGATCTAGGGTCATCAAGACCATGCTTCAGTCCATTACAGGAAAAATCATTATAAGAATAATAATCCTCTAGCAGGTGACTGGTCTTAAAGTTTCTGACTCCGGTAGTGGCGCGGTTAGGATCAAGAGATTTAACGACTTTCTGAGCCTGAGAATAGAGACTGTCATCATCAGGCGATTCATCAACTCTGATTCCATAACTTATTAAGGAAGGGTGGTTGATTTCCTTATTCACCATGCCTTTGATGAAAGCCAAAAAATTATTCCGCCATTTTTCTTCGGTTGAAATATACTGCCAACCCGGGACTTCAGTCTGGACTAAAAGACCGATTCTATCACATTCGGAAAGGAAGGCTTCACTTTGAGGATAGTGGGAAGTTCGGACAATATTGCAGCCTAATTCATATTTGATGATCTGGGCATCATCTTTCTGAGCACTTTCTGGCAGACTTGGTCCGATATATGGATAAGTCTGATGGCGGTTAACGCCAATCAGAGTTGTCTTTATTCCGTTTAGGAAAAAACCTTTATCAGTAAAAAGAAAGTCTCTGAAACCAACAGAGATGGTTTTCTCATCATGGTAAATGCCATTATCAAATACGGCTTTCAAGGTATAGAGATGGGGATCATCAAGACTCCAGGGATGGACATCATTGAGCTTGAATTGGCTTTCCTGAAATTGAGAAATCAGGGTTTTTCCGTCATAGAGAAAATAATTGATTTTTCCGGAAACTTTACTACTTAGTTTAGTTTCTACTTCTAAATAGCCACGATAAGTACTCTTAATGATATGCACATATTCGAAATGAATTTTATCAAGAGTTTCCAAATATACTGGACGGTAAATTCCTCCGAATGTCAGATAATCACAGGCCTTTCCAAAGGGTGGTATATTTTTATCCTCTTTGGTATCTACGACAACCGTCAGTAGGTTATTTCCGTTTTTTAAGTAATTGGTGACTTCTATTCTGATTGGAAGGAATCCTGAGATGTGGTTACCTAAATCGATTCCATTGAGAAAAAGGTGGAATTGAAGCATCACTCCTTCAAAATTGATAAAAGTGACAGAATTGTCATTTTTTCGATATTTAAAGGCTTTTTGGTAGGTGAAAATACCTTGATAATCTTTTTCTGAAAAATAATTAAAGTTTGTTTCTTTTACACAATGGGGAATATCGATTTCTTTGGCATCTTTGGACATGGCAAAAAGAAAGTTTTTGTCGAAGCCAGAGATGAATTTCCAGGAATAGTTAATTTGCTCAATCATGTAAGCTTCATTATAAGGGACTTTTAAATAATTGCAATATGGAAACTAACCAATATTAAGTAGGTTTCCAAAAAAGCTTGCATTCCAAAAAATCTTTTGCTATACTTTTTGAAACTAATAAAAAATTATTGGTTTCCAAATTAAAATGAAAATAAAAGATCAAAAACAGACAATCATCGATGCCTTCATTTCCATCTTTAATCAGCTAGGCTACAAGGTAACCTTAGATAAGGTTGCTTCAAAGCTTCACATTGCCAAGAAAACCATCTATAAATATTTCACCAGCAAAGAAGAAATTTATGAATTTATTCTTAATAATACGGTGGATGAAATAACGGAAAACCAAAAAGTTGTTTATTTTGACAAGTCTTTGTCGACTAAAGAAAAGCTTTATCGGATTCTGACAATTGAGACTACCACAGAAGCAAATGTTGATATGTCCAGGGTTTATGAACTTGTCTCACATGAACCGATTTTTGGAAAAATCCTTTTGGAATCATATGAGAAGCATTGGCAATTCTTCATTCTTCTGGTTGATCAGGGAAAATTAGAAAAGATCCTGCGTCCGGATGTCAATGCCAGATTCCTTGTCGGCTTACTGACTAATGGCATGGAAATGGTCTATCGAACTGATTTCCTGAGGAAAGCTAATCTGACTTATACTGAAGCTATCAAGATGTTAGCTTCCACTGTCTTGGAAGGCTTCTATGTCAGAGAATGAGATAGAAGATCTTCAGACAATGAAAAATGGCTTCTTCCTTAAAGGAAACTGTGATGAAGCTGTTCTGCTGTTACACGGATTTGGTGGCACCCCTGTTGAGCTGCTGTTAGCAGCCCGCTCACTAAATTCTATCGGTCTGAATGTTATTGCCCCAAGAATTTCAGGACATGGCCTCTCAATGGAAGAGGAAAGAAAATCGTCCTACCAAGACTGGATAAAGTTTACTCGTGATGAGTATATGAAAGCAAAGAACCAGTTTAAGACCCTGTATGTACTTGGTTATTCAATGGGTGGAGCCCTAGCTATGCTTCTGGGAAGTGAATTCGCTGTTGATGGAATTATTCTTTATGAGCCGGCTATTAGGATTATGGTTCCTTTTGCTTCTCTTAGCTATCTTCTTTATCCGACAAAAATGAAGTATACCTGGCCTTCTTCTTCTTATCCGGAACATACTGAGAAATATTTACTTGGACCTAGTGGGTTTTATTATAAATCTTTGGCTGATCTTCTTACTTTGGCAAAGCTTTCAAGAAAAGTTCTTAAATCAGTGACATCACCGTTATTGGTTTTCTACTCTCTTAATGACCATTTGGTCAGTAAGAAAGGAATAGATGAGATTATGTCTGAATGTTCATCTTCGATAAAAGTCCTTAAGACTTTCACTAATTCTAGTCATAGCTTACCTATTGATGTTGATAAGAAACATGCTTTTAAGATTACAGGTGAATTTATTCTTTACTTAGAAAGAAATAAAAATAAAGAAGGAAAATAAAATGACAGATAAATCGAGTGTAATTTTTGGAAATGAGATTTCCAGAAAAGTCATCAATAAAGGTTATCGTAATCAGAAAAAGTATTTGGCAAAATATGGGGATGATACCGGAAAAGAATATCATCTTGCTACCCAGGATGTAGAAATTATGAAAAGCATGTCCGTGACCAATCTTATCCTTTCAGATCAGAAAATGGAATTTGATCCCCAAGGAATCATCATTGGAAATATCCGTATGGGTTTTGGTCATTACCGTATTTCAATTGCTATGGCTAGTTGTGCCAAGGCTTTAGGCTATCATCCCTATTGGTTTGATTTGGCTTCTTTTGATGCTACTGGCAGCAAAATGATCCGTGAACAGAATAATCTTTATTCTACGGCCAGCAAGATTTCTCAGGTTTCTCATCTTTTTAATCATTTCTTCTGGGAACCCCTCAATTCGGAAGGATTCCGAAAACTTGAATATAATTCAGTTGATCAGCGTAATTCTGAACTTTTAGCTCCTCTTTATCATGACATTCCTCAGGATATGCCTTTTATTGCCACTCATGTCTGGCCAAGTCAGGGTGCAGTTCATGCCGGAATGACTCATGTTGTCAATGCTATTCCGGATAACTGGCCAATGGCTTTGCATCTTAGTGAGGGAGCTATTCATACTGTTCAGACTGATTTTGCCTATTTAGGATATAAAATGCTTAATGGAATGGATAAGAAACCTCTTCTTTCCATGAATAATGAATCCTTAGTCAAGGTAGGCTGTTATGTTGATGATGAATTAGTAAAGAATATTCCGCTTGATAATGAGAATCGTCGGAAACGAATTGAAAATGGTGAGCCGATCAGAATGCTTTTGACAGTCGGCGGAGCCGGTGCTGGTGCTAAACAATTTTTAAGCATCATTAAATTCCTGCTTCCTTATGTTAAGGCATCGAAAGTCTGTCTTTTTATCAATTTCGGTGATCATCTTGATATGTGGAAATATCTTTGCCGGGAGATTAAAGGCTTTGAGAATGAAACTAAGTGTTTCTTCAACGAATATTCCTCATTGACAAAGTTTGTTGATTCTGACATGGATTCTCCTGTTTATGGAATTCATGCTATCTATAATGAGGATATCTTCCCAGCTGTCTATTCGACCAATCTTCTGATGAGAAAATGTGATCT
>JBAXZU010000051.1:0-11689 GCA_041670225.1 Bacilli bacterium
CGACATATTGGCGGACACGAAGTTTATGGTGCTATTCATGGTCAGGAATATGGGGATTCGACCTTTGAATGCCCAGATGAAGTAACCATTGCCAATACTTTATATAAGCTGATAACGGATAAAGACTTACTTATTCATATGACTTATCAAATTGAATCACTTAATCAGCAAAAATATTATGATGGTGGTTATGAAGCAGTAAAATTGGCTGTTTCCGGAAAAAAACAGTAAAAAAGCAGGATAAATAAAGATATTTGGTTAATGATTAAAAATCAATCAAATATCTTTTTTTGGTTATTTGTGATTTTTCATTGTAAAGCTTTTGTAAATTAGCATATAATTTTAGGGTAAACAACAATGGAAAATTTAACTAGCTTAATTATGCCGCTAGCTGAGACGCTATCAACCGGTGATTTAGTAAAATATATTTTATTGATCATCGGAGCTTTAGGCGCCTTTTTAGTTGGTATGCGTATGCTTCAGGAATCGACCGAGAAACTGGCTACGACCGGACTAAAGAAATTATTCAGCAAAACTAGCAATAATCGCTTTATCGGTGTAGGCATTGGTGCATTGGCAACAATGGTTATGCAGTCCAGTGGTGCCACTACGGTTATGGTTGTCGGCTTTGTCAATGCCGGTGTCATGACTTTGGCTCAGGCGACCACCTATATCATGGGTGCTAATATCGGTACTACCATTACTGCTCAGATTGTTGCTTTGGGTGACTTACCGATTTCTCAGGTTATGGTTGCTCTGACCATTGTCGGAGTCTTCCTGACTATGGCTTTCTCCAAGAAAAATGAAAAAGTTTCCTATTTTGGAAATCTGATTGCGGGTTTAGGTCTGCTGTTCTTAGGATTGTTCGTTATGACAACCTATATGAAAATCATCTTCAATGGAATGCCTCAGCTGACTGATTGGCTTTCTGCTATCACTAATCCATTTATTCTCTTCCTTATTGGTATTGTTCTGACTGCTGCTGTTCAATCTTCGTCCGCAATCACCTCAATTGTCATTGCTATGGCTATGGCTGGAGTTGTTATCGGTGGAACCGGAAATGGTGTTTTATTCCTGATTCTCGGTACTAATATTGGTTCTACTTCTACTGCCTTGCTTTCAGCTATTGGTTCAACTATTAACGGAAAACGTTCTGCTGTCATTCATTTCCTCTTTAATGTTTTTGGTTCATTGCTTTTCTTTGTCCTGCTTCTCTGTCTGCCTTCCTTCAACGAACTTACTTTCCAAAAATGGTTTGCTGATTCTCCTCAGGAACAGATTGCTATGTTCCATACCTTCTTCAACCTCTGCTGCACTTTGATCTTCCTGCCATTTGTAAAAATCTTTGTCTGGCTTAGTGAACATATCATTCCTTCCAAGAAGGGACCTGATGATAATCCTGATGATGTCATTGATCAGCGCTTCCTCAAGAATACTGCTGTTGCTTATTCTCAGGCTATTACCTATTATCACCTTATTGCTAAACGGGCTTTGAATGATTTGAATATGGCTATTGATGCCTTTATTAGTAAGGATAGTTCCAAAAAGCAGGAAATTGATGATATTCAGACTGAAGTTCTTTCCATGTCCAGAAAGCTGACTGGTTTTATTCAACAGATTATTACCGCCGGTGTTTCTGAAGAAGCCAATATTAGACTTGGAAAAATGCAGTTGGATATTGCTGATATTATCCGTTTAACTGAAGTTGCTGATAATATGACTGGTTATACTAAACATGTGGTTGAGGATACGCTTTCCTTCTCACCTGTGGTTTACAATCAGCTTGAGGAAATGAAAGGATTACTTAACCGTCAGTTTAAGAATTCTGAGAGTATAGTTGAAAAGCCGTCTCTGGTTCTTTTGGTTAATTCCCAGGGCGTTGAAAATGCTATCGATGATTTAAGAACCCAGATGATTAAAGAACATATGGATCGTCTTTCCAAAGGTGAATGCAAACCTGAAAATTCAAATATTTTCATTAATCTTGTTGGAAATCTCGAAAGATGCGGTGATCATTTCAATTTTATCTGCGAAAGAGCCTGCGATAAAATTTCAAATGCCACTAGTGCTCATGCATAACCCCTTTATTTTCAAAGTTTGTTAAGAAAACAACTTCTTATTTAACTATTATATTTTTTATCACAAGATTGTCTCTTTTTTGCTTTGCAACCAATAGTTGACAAAATTAAAAGCAAAGTTGGTAGTTGGCAACCAGCCGCAACTATACAATAAGGGCATGATTTTCACGGAGGTACAGAATATGAATATCACAATTGCAAACCGCTTGGCAGAGCTAAGAAAAAAGAACGGCCTTAGCCAAGAAGACTTAGCTGACAAGATCGGATTGTCTAGACAGGCCGTCAGTAAATGGGAAAGAGCTCAAGCCAGCCCAGACACAGATAATCTTATCTGCTTAGCTAAACTTTATAACATTTCTCTTGATCAGCTTCTGGATACAGATCAGTCGTTGGACGATCTGGCTAAAGAAGAAAAAGAAAAACAGAAAGGCGAAAGCTCTATTGATATCGATTCCAAAGGAATTCATCTGACTGATTCGGATGGAAGCCAGATTCACATTGGTGATGGCATTCATCTTTCAGGAAAAGAAGGTTCTGATGATGAACTTGGTGATCAGAGATGGAAGAACTATAAGGTAGCTGAAGCGATTGTCGGTGGTGTTGCTGGTTTATTGGCTTTGATTGGCTATCTTCTTTTAGGATTCCTTTATCCTGATACTTCCTATGCCTGGTCAACTGGGTGGATTCTCTTCCTCTTTGTTCCAGTATTGACATCTATTGTTGATGCTCTGAAGCGAAAGAAAATCTGCGCTTTCCTGATGCCGGTATTGATTACCGCTATCTATGTTTTTGTAGGAATGACTTTCAGTTTATGGCACCCGCTGTGGGTTCTCTTTCTTATCATCCCTATCTACTACATGATTTTTGATCCTATTGATAAACTGATTCGTCCTAAATTCCTCAAAAAGGGAATGTACTTAGGAAAAGAAGATAAATAAAAATAGCCACCGCCAGGTGGCTTTTCTAATAAAAAAAGCTGCCCTAAAACAGCTAATCATTAACTGATATATCCGTTCTTGGTAGCCCAGATACAAAGCTTAGACATCGAAGTAAAGTCAGTCTTGGTGAGAATGTTAGAAACATAGTTTCTAATGGTTTTTTCACTATATCCAGCTTCTTCGGCAATCTCTTTATTATCATATCCTTTACAGGCTAATTTGATGATTGACATTTCAACAGCATTCAGTGATTTGAACTGAGCAACAGCGTTTGACTTCTCATTTGGGAAAAGGGAATAATTTCTTTCGGTATCGTTAAGTACGGTGATCAATTCCTCAATCGGGATGTCTTTGTAGACAAAGCTATCAACACCGGCTTCCTTAGCGTTTTCTTGGAAAGTGACATCTCTGACTGAAGTCATTAAGACAACTTTGATATTAGGGAATTTTTTCTTAAGAGCAGGAATATATTCAATAGCGTTATGTCCATTGAGAGTCATAATATCACTTAAGATAATGTTTACATCGTTCATTTCAAGGAAATGTTCGGCTTCAGCAATATCAGTAAGCTTTCCAACAACTTCAAAATCTGACTTTTCTTCAATGAATAAAGCCATGGCATCCAATAAAAGCTTAGAATCTTCAACAACAAGTATGTTTTTCTTCTTTTCTTCCATAAAAATCCTCCCTTCCGCCACTTAAAAATTATTCAGGGCAAGATAATTATATATCATATTTGGAAAATTGAAAAGAAAATCGCAAGAACAATTATTTAATTCTCTTTATTTTCAGAGAAATTGATAAAAAAATAAAAATTTGGCTCACTCCATTTCTCTTAAGAAATCAGTAACTCTTTTATATTCTTCTTCTAATTTTGGCATAAATGGTACGGCGGCATCAATGACAGTCGCATTTCTTAAGCCTTCTACAACGGGATTGAGGGCGTTTGAAAGATCTTTGAGACTTAGAAAGAGAATGACTCCTTTTAAGGTATGAGCGGCTGCAAAAGCGGCTGTGGCATCTTTGGCTGCCATAGCTTTTAACAGATTGGAATAACTATCATCTTCTAAGAATTTTTTGAGGAATTCATGGTAGAATTCTTCACTATCCATACAACGCTGAAGTCCTTCATCGTAGTCTATTCCGGCTTTAATGCATGAGATTCTATTCATATGTTATTTCCTTTTTTACGATAATATCACATTTAAAACCAAATATTAAGTGTATTTTTTACATATTGTGAAGATAGGTTCTCGAAAGCGGTATATTGATGAAACCAATGACTATGGCGGTTGCTATTCCAAGAAGAAGCCTGATTATGGATTCATAGATGACAAAGGCATAGGTGTATTGGAAAATATAGGCATCAAGGAACATTACCAAAGTGTTTCCTAGCGTTGTTAGGATACTGGCGAAGATCAGTGCAAAGAAGTAGACAGGCAGGTGATTCTGAATGTTATCTTTCTTTCTTTTATAGAAGTAACTGAATAAAGCTATCGTTAAGGCTCTGATGACCGGAGGGAGAATCCATAGAGGAGTGGTTATGGTTATGCCATAGCTTAGGACCTGTATGAGAAATTCACCAAGCAAAGCGATACCGATAGAATCCGGCAATCCGATTGCTGTTGCGGCGAAGACAATTACTAAACTAGCAAAAGTAAGATGGATATTACCGAATGAAACGGTCAAAAAAGCTAAGATGAAATACAATGCGCTGAGGATGCTGTCCAAGGCTAGCCTTATGATGATTTTATTTCTTCTCATTTTTTATTTCCTACTTGTAATGATTTTAGCGTATCTTAATCTATTTTTCCATCATTGTTAGATTCATCAAAAAACTTCGAATCAATTTTTCCAACGTTTGTATGCGGAAAACTTTCATAAATGTCTATTCGGTCGGGATAGTATCCGGGAGTCAGAGTATTGACAATCTGATTATAGACGGCTTCCTTGATGGAATTCGGATTTGAATTCTTATATTCCCTTTTAAGAACAATAGCCAAACGGAAACAATGCCCCTTCTTAGAATGATTGACTCCGTAACAATAGCATTCAAAGATTTCGTTTAGCTTCATAATCTGGTTTTCAAGATCTTTTGGGCAAAGGGTTTCCCCGTTGACTTTGACAATCCTTTTTAATCTCTGTTTGAAGTAGAGAAATCCATCAGCATCAATGTAGCCGTAGTCTTTGGTGGAAAGCCAGAGCTTTCCCTTTTCATCTTTGAAAAGAACTTCCTCGGTTAATGTTTCATCACGTAAATATCCGTTCATTAAAGTCTTTCCGGAAATGAGAATCTCACCAGGTGTATTAACAGGAAGTTCTTTCCTGGTTTCAGAATCAACAATCTTTTCTTCTATACCAGGAAGTGGTTTTCCAATAGAACCTTTTCTATTATTTGCAAAAGTATTTACATTCGAACAAGAAATAGTTTCGGTAAGGCCATATCCCTCAAAGAGTCTGGCGGAAGAGCCGTTATCTTTCATGGCTTGGTCAAATCTATCTAATAGAGATTGATTGACAGAATCGCCTCCGATGAATGAAATGATCTGTTTAGAGAGGAAAGGACCATAGAACTCTTTCTTTGAGAGAAGAGCATTGAACAGAGCCGGAACACCAATGATGACTGTGGCCCGGCCTTTTCTGATATGTTTAATGGCTTCCTTGGTATTGAATTTCATCATCAGCACTGTTGAAGCTCCATGAGATAAAGGCGTATGGACACCCATCGCTAAACCGAATCCATGGAAAAGTGGGATTGCGGTCAGCATTTTAATATTTTGAACTTTCCCGCCTATTAGGTTGTAACCTTGCTCAGCTTGATGGTTGATGGCCCGGTTAGATAGACGGACTATTTTTGGATCACCGTTTGTTCCGCCAGTATTTAAATAGATGGCGTCATCTTCAGGATTAACTGTTATTTTCTTAAAGCTCTTAGCTTTCCGGATTTTTTCAAAAGGCAGGGTGTTATCAGCCTTTCCTGACATTTTCATAATAGCAAACGATTTGATGGGATTTATTCCCTGATATGGATTAATGCTGATGAGAGTGATATCCGTAGCCAGATGAGAACGGATGTTTTTACTATAAAGGCATAAACAAAAAAGTTTCTCGGATGAGGCTTTCCTCATCAAGTCTTCAATACTGGAGGCGGGAGTTAAAGGATGTATGTTGTATGAAATGGCACCAATAGCCGAAATAGCATAGAAAAGATCTATTGCCAACGGGCAATTGGGAAGTGATACGGAAACTATTTCACCTTTCTTGACACCTAAAGCCTGAAGTTTTTTGGCACAAGCAACGATTCGTTTATTCAGCTTGGAATAGCTCCAAGTGCTGGATTCAAATCTTTCAGCTAGGCTATTTGGATATTTATTACAGGTCTGGAGAAACTGATCATAGAGTGAATTATTCATAGAGCCTCCTTTAAGTCTTATCTATTATAGCCAATCTACAAAATATAAAAACCAAAAAAATGTAAGAACTGGTTAACTTAAGGAAATATCCAGAATCATCATGAGAATAAAACCGGCAAAGAAAGCCCACAAGCCTACATGGCTGGTTGAATCATTCTGAAAATCAGGTATCATTTCTTCAATGACAACATATATCATGCAGCCGGACGCAAAGGAAAGCGCCCAAGGCATAATTTCCATAATTGAATAGGCTAAAAATAAACCAATAAGGGCCGCTATTGGTTCAATGGCCCCAGAAAGGGTTCCAAAGGCAAAAGCTTTTCCTTTGTTATTGGTTGAGGTAAGAACTGGAAGTGCAACTACTGCCCCTTCCGGTACATTTTGAATTGCAATACCGATGGCTAATATCATGGCAGTGGTAAAAGCCGCAATTGCTCCTTCGGTATTTCCACTGGACTGTAAAGCCCAAGCAACACCATATGCAATACCGACAGATAAACCTTCCGGAATATTATGAATAGTGACAGCAGTGAACATTTTACCTATTTTACTGATCTTTTTAGTATGGGGACCTTCTTCCTTGTCCTGACTGACATGAAGATGAGGAGTGATTTTGTCGATTCCAAAAAGGAAAAGGGCACCAAGAAGAATACCTATGGCCGAGAGTAGATAGGAAGGCATATAGGAAACATCCATTTCAATTGAGGGAAGAATCAAGGAGAAGAAAGAAGCCGAAAACATGATTCCGGCAGCAAAGCCTAAGCTTAAATGATTAGCTATTTTGGAATTTGATTTATTGCCGAGAATAAGAGAAAGAAGACTTCCGAGGGTTGTTCCGGCAAAGATAATACAGATTCCGAATATTGTATTAATTAATGGTGTCATAATACCTCCAGTTTAGAAAAATTACATCAATATTATATTCTTCCTTTTACAGAAAACATGGTTTAACGATATAATAAAATAAATATATGAAGGAGAAAAGGTATGGAAAATAATTTTGAAACCTTGACAATACGTCCGATAGCCTATATGCATTCGGCTTTTCCGACAAAATTCGGAATTCCCCGGCAAGGGGATGTAGTCAAAGAAATCAAGGGAACTATCGTCTTTGAAAAAGAATTTCGAAAGGAAGGAATTTTAAGAGGGTTAGAAGATTTTTCCCATATTTGGCTTATCTGGGGATTTTCTGCCACTGAGGGTGATTGGTCTCCTTTAGTCCGTCCACCTAAATTAGGTGGCAATGAGAAAAAAGGAGTGTTTGCTTCAAGAAGCCCTAACAGACCAAACCCTTTAGGATTATCAGCCGTTAGGATTGTTGAAATCCGTAATGACAAGCAGAATGGATTAGTTATTGATGTCAGTGGGACTGATCTCATGGATATGACTCCAATCTATGACATAAAGCCTTATATTCCTTATGCGGATTCAATTAAGGATGCTAAGACTGGTTTTGCCATAGCTCCAAATGCCTTTTTAGAAACGGTAATTCCTGAACAATGGGCTTCAATGCTTTCGGAAGAAGATTTGAAAATCATTGCCAAAATATTAGCTGATGATCCGCGTCCTGGATATCAGCATGATCCCACTAGAGAATATGGCTCCTTCTATCAGAATTTTAATATCCGTTTTAAGGTTGAGGATGAAAGAGTAGCAATTGTTACTGAAATAGAAAAGATTGTTCCAAACAAAAAAGGCTTCATAAAAGCTGATTATTAAATATTTCTTATTTTTCTAGCTTAAGTTTTTTAATAGTAAGAATTAACAGAATCAGCCAAAAGAAAAGAGCACTTAAGTCGGACAAAAGAAGAACTAGAAGACTTGTATGGTTAGCTATATTGTTACTAAAAGTGTAGATACCATTTACTAAGGTGACAAGAGTAACAGTTAATGAAACAATGGCAACAGCAAATGCGGTATTTTTAGCTCGCTTATTCTTTTGATTCTCGGCTGATTGTTTAAGCTGGAGATTGACTAAAGAAATTATTTCATCCAAGGATTTAAGATCATCATCAAGTTTTTTTCTTAAGCTGATTTTATCAAAATACTCTTGCCAAAGATTAATCAGTTTATTTGCTCTCTCGTTGCAGGTGTAATTGACAAAAGTCGAATGCATTTTGAAGAATGAGTAATCCTTTCTGATTTGGATGATCTTGTTGTAAGTCAGTTCCCGGTTTTCATCAGTTATTTCTGAATCTATGGCTTTTGTCCGCATAAAAATCATGTTCATATAATAGTATTCATACCAGAGAAGAAGGTAGGAGATAGAGATTTCATTCAAACCGAAATAGTTTAATTCAAAGGGTGATTTGATTATTATCATTCCATTTCGGGCAATGGAAGAAATGACTTCATCTTTTTCTTTCTCTGTTGAAAGTTTTGCAGGAAGGCTCTCTTTTGCCTGGATATCATACTGAGTATCTTCTTTATGGTACTTGTTAAAAGTGTTGTGACTGAGTTCCAAAGAAATGTCCTTTTCTTCTTCTTTGGAGATGGAAGTATGGTAAAAGAGATCGAGGTTTCCAAATACTTTGGGTTTTTCTCGTGGCGTTTTGGGAAAATCATTTCCAACGAAGGTAAGATTCAGATTTCCTGATAGGAGATTCATTATCCGTTTCACTAAGGAAATCTCCCCTTTTTCGTCAAAGATTATTTTATCGTCTCGGACCTGGGTGATTAATGAGAAGAACTCTTCTGACTCAAATACCGAGGGAAGATGATTATTCTTGGCTAATAATTGGATAGGAATGAGCAAAAAACCAATGCCTTTTTCAAAGAGAACAGATTCGGCTAAACCAAAATTAAAATAATACTGGTCGCCATTATGTTCGAGTTTTGAGATATGTCCGTTAAGACGTTCTTTTTGCTGATAATAACTGGCAATATGTTTTTCCAAGGAGTCTTCGGTTTCCTTAAAAAGATGGACTAATTCATTTGATAACTTGGGTGAAAAAAATGGTCTTTCTTCAAAGTTGTCTAATGGATTCATATCAGAAGTTTCGTTATTGTCAAAAAAGAAAGGTATGCATAAAGAGAGCTTTTCAGTGAATACTTTCAGAGAATTCATTCTGGGACTACAGGTGAATTCTTCTCTAAGCAAGGAAACAAGATCTTGATCAAGAGACATTTTTTCTAAATTAATGAATATTTCATTTAGAGGTATGGCCTCTTTATAGTTTCTTTTCTGACTCATTGCCCCAAAGCAATCAGCAACGGCGAGTATCCTTTGTTCCAACGATAAATCGGCGGCTTTTTTCTGCTTGGGATATCCGCTTCCGTCAAGCCGTTCATGATGCGAATAAGCGATTTCGGCAATAGTAGGATTCACTTTTTCAAGAATTTCTTTTGATTTCTCAACATGGGTCTGCATGATTTTTCGTTCTTCAGGTGACAATTCAGTTTTTCCGTTGAGAATATCAGAACTGATTGAGATTTTTCCGATATCATGGAAAAAACTTGCCATGAACATGGTATCCATTTCCTGGATTGAAACATTCTTTTTGCTTTTGAGATAAAGCATACAGGAAATTTTGCTGACAAAAGAAGCATGGGACATCATAGTCGTATCCTTTTTCATCAGTGAATTCATTTCTTTTTCTATTTGAAACATATTTATATATGAGAAGAAATCTCTTCATTCTTTTCTTTCTTAATTTAGTTTATTGTACCATAATTGGATTAGGAATAAAGCAGTCTGAATAATTAAAAAATGCCTAATTTTTGAATAATCAGGCATTTTTTATAAATTTATTCTGTAAAGAGTTTTTTGAAACTTCGGTGGCATCAGGATCATCTTCTTCGGTGTAAAGAGATTCAGTGATTGGTTTAAGCAGTTTGATTGATTCATCAGAAACTAGATTGGTGAATAAGTGATTAAGAGAAAATTCGAATGATTTCTCATCGGAGGAAATAATATTATGAATGAGAATGAAGAAATCATCCTCATCGGTGAAACCCTTGAACCAGCACTGGCCGGCATTGTATTTCATGACATTTTCAAAAATTTCTTCTTTGTTTTTGACTGGATTGAAAATGAATTCAATATATGCCGAACCTGATTTATAAACACCGATAAAAGCGGTAGTCTCAACATTATCTAAAGGAGTGATGTTAAGGACTAATGATATTTTGAGAAAATTATCGGTTTCTTCAACAATTTCATAATCAGTATGGCTCAGCACTTTTTCAAAATAGGAAGTAGTGATCTTTTTGGCTTTCTTTAAATTCATAATGGATTTCTTTCTGGTTAAAGATGATTATTCCTTAACGCGTATATATCTTAAGTATATCATGAACATTAGCTTAGATCTTAATTAAAGATTGGATTTTTCATTCCTATTTTTTAAGGGCTTTGATCAAGGTCTGATAGAGTAAGTCGGTCTGAATAGGCTTGGAAAGATGATAGTTCATGCCGGCATCCCGAGTTTGATTGATATCTTCATCATAGGCGTTGGCGGTCATAGCAATAATTGGAATAGTTTTAGAATTCGGATGATCAAGCTTTCGTATTTCCTTAGTTGCTTCAAGACCATCCATGATAGGCATTCTAATATCCATTAGGATGATATCAAAATAATCAGGCTCGGATTTTTTGAAAGCTTCTACGGCTGCCTGACCATTCTCACAATGAGTGACAATGATGCCTTTCTTTTCTAATAGTTTAATAGCAATCTGGGCATTGAGAGGATGATCCTCAGCCAAAAGAATATGTCGGTTTTGAAGTTTTGTTTCATCGTAATTGATTTGTTTAAGAGAACCGGTTTTT
The DNA here is from genome assembly GCA_041670225.1 of Bacilli bacterium. Classification (GTDB taxonomy): domain Bacteria; phylum Bacillota_I; class Bacilli_A; order RFN20; family CAG-288; genus Enterosoma. The sequence continues at coordinate 11,195 of JBAXZU010000051.1, forward strand.
CTAATTTCTGCTTCCGTTGCTAATTTAAATGCCAAATGAATCAAGACAGTGGTTCCAATATTCTGCTTACTTTCAATTTTAATGGTTCCGCCCATGAGTTCAACAAGTGTTTTAGCAATGGATAGTCCCAATCCGGTTCCTTTCAGGTTGGATGAATAACTGGTGTCTTCCTGTTCAAAGGGGTGGAAGAGATGTTTCATGAATGCCTCACTCATTCCGATTCCGGTATCCTGAATGATTAGGTCTTCCTCAAAATAGGTTGGGAAAAGCTGAAGGTTATCAGTTCTAAAGGAAACGGTTCCGCCTTCAGGAGTGAATTTAATGGAATTAGAAAGAATATTGAAGAAAATCTGATTAAGACGTAATCTATCAACTTTAATTATTTTATTTAGATTGTCTTTTCTAAAATCAAAGTTTATATTCTTGGCTGCACAAGACTGGTGGAATATAGTTTCTAAAGTATTAATGAAATCATCATAGTCATTTATGGTTTCA
>JBAXZU010000052.1:0-11576 GCA_041670225.1 Bacilli bacterium
CGTGTTATTATTTATAGGCACGCTTTTTTAGCGCAAATGCCTGTAAATTTAGGAGGATACTGATATGTCAAGAAAATGCCCAGTTACCGGAAAAGGTCCGATGTACGGAAACAATGTTTCTCATTCTATGAGACACACTCGTCGTAGATGGGATGTCAATCTTCAGACTACAACTATCATGATCAACGGAAAAATGCAGAAAGTTAAACTTTCCACAAATGCTTTACGCACTTTAAGAAAGAACGCCAAGGCTAATGCTGCCAAGGTTGCTACCACTGCTACTGTTGAAGAAGCCAAAGCTGAATAATAGTATTCTCGAAAGATAAAAACTAAAGGATCACGCTTTGTGGTCCTTTTTTTAGGTTAATAAAAAGACTGAACAAACAACGTTCAGCCTTTTTTAATGAAAATTATTTATAAAAATTAAGCAATAATAATGTTTATAATAAAGCAAAGCAAGACAACAGCGGTACTAATAAGATAAACCCACTCATAAAGAGGAAGGCAGTTTACCTTAGGTTTTTCATAATAGGAAACTCCATCAACCTCACTCTTCTCCATTTTTGACCAGTCCAGAAGTTTAGGATTAAAAAGTGAAGCAAACATCAGAAATCCCAGAATTCCGGCAATTATCTGACTACCTAATGACACGGAATCAGGATAGAAAATTCCGGCTGGAATCAAAGAAACAAAGCAGAAGCACAGCAAAGATAAGGAGATAAAACCAAATCCAAGCATATTCAGAAGAATATGAATCTTATATTTAGTTAACGGAACAACATTTCCGGAAACCAGCATAATCATACTGAATGCCAGCATTCCGCCAATAATGCTCTGATAGGAAGTGTTCGAACCAACTAAGAAGAACAGTCCGCCTAATACCGCGCAGATAAGATAGGCAAAAAGCAGGAAATAAAGCAAACTGCGGAGAGGTATGCTCAGGTTCTGATAAAACTGATAAGGATAGGAATTAAGAAGACTATTCCGTTTGTCTTTATCTAAAGAATGATTGGTAATCAGAAGAATCAGAAAATAGACAGCAAGAAGAACAACGGCACCAATCATCAGTCCCATGGCCAAATTCCAGTTTTCCATATTAGATACCTTCTTTTCTACTATCAAGGCCTAAAGTATGGTTAATTCCATCAAGAATACTCTGTCGGTCCTTGCTCTTAAAATAATAGGAACCACAGACCATAAAGTCAGCACCAGCCTCATAACATTTTAAGGCTGTCTGCTCATTGATTCCGCCATCAACTCCGATTGTGTAGTTGAAATGGTTAAGCTGTCTAGCCTGAACCAGTCTGCGGATTTTATTTTCACTCCCCTGAATGAAGCCTTGTCCGCCTTTGCCGGGGACAACACTCATAATCAGGAAGAAATCAAACATGTTGGCAATCCCGAGAATCAGAGAGACATCCGTTTCTGGCGAGATGGCTAATCCAATCTTAACTTCCGGAAATTCTTTCCTTAGTTCAGGAATCTTGGCTAAATCATCATTTGAGATAGCTTCATAATGAAAAGAAATTTCTTTAGCACCGATAAGCGCATATTGCCTAAACTGCCTAAGGGGTGAGATTGTCATCAGATGGACATCAAAGGTGATATATTTCCCATACTTAGCATTGACCTGAGAGAAAAGAGGTTCACCAAAAGAAACCGAACTGACAAAAGTACCATCCATGACATCATAATGGCAATGGGAAATACCTAATTTTTTCATTTCGTTAAGATCACGGCTTAGATGGAGAAAATCGGCACTAAGCAGAGAAGGGCGGATTAAATTTTCTTTTTCCATACGTTATTTTTCCTCACTTCTTCACGTATTTTTAAATAATTATAATATGAATCAGCGGATAAGTCATTGTTTTCGACACATCTGACAATCTCACAGCCTTTAGTTTCTTTAAGATGTTGGCAATCATTAAACTTACAGGAAGCAAAGTGACCGCGGAACCCAGGAAAGAACGAAGCCAATTCATTCTCGGTGATATCAGTCAGTTCCAATTCCGAAAATCCAGGAGTGTCATAAAGAAATCCGTTCTCATAAGGAAGCATGATGACTTCTTTAGTCGTATGGCGTCCTCGACCGATTTCCACATCGAGAGAATCAACTTTTCTTTGGAAACCTGGACAGAGAAGATTGAGAAGCGAAGATTTTCCTACACCGGTTTGTCCCATCAGGGCAACTCTTTTTCCGAGAACTGCCGCTTTTAACGTACTATAGGAATATTTGGTCTCATCATGGCAGTCAACCAGATAATAACTGAACCCTTCTTTCTGATAATAGGAAAGACGTTCTATCAATACCTCTTTTTCCTTTTTGGTCAGAAGATCGCATTTGGTGATCACAATAGCACTCTTCATGGATGAGCATTCGGTAAGAGTCAGAAATTTATCTAAAAGGTAGGATGAAAAAAGAGGTTCTTTGGCACTGACAAGAATCAGAACCAAATCAGCATTGCTCAGACGTGGTCGGGAAAGCTGGTTGCTTCTTTTAAGAACATTATCAATCAGTCCATCCTTATCAAGGGTGACATAATCGCCAATCAAAATTCCGTCTTTCCTGAAAGTGGCTTTGCCTCTTTTAGGATGAAGCGAGATTTCTCCGGTTTCATGATCGTAGAGTCGGAACCCAAGGCTGGTTGATGAAAGAACAGTCAAATCTTTCACTGTCGCTCCTTTTTAGCTTTCTTAGCTGCTTTCTTTAAGGCTTCACGATGTTCTTTTTCTTCTTTTAGTGTTTCCTTATCGGTCTTATGACCGTGGAAAAGGTTGTAGAAGAAGGAATGTTTTTCTTCCAAAAGAGAAGGATTTTTAATAATCTTCTCAATATCTTTTCTCATGTACTCACAATTAGGATAACGGCTAAAAGGATCTTTGCTTACCGCTTTATAAATAATGTTCTCAATCGGTTCTGGGGTATGGGGATTATATTTTTTGATAGATGGGAACTTTTCATTAATATGCATAAGAGCAATCGTAACCGGTGAATCAGAATCAAAAGGAACACGTCCGGTAATCAGTTCAAAGAAAGTAATTCCCATTGAATAGATATCACTTCTTTCGCTGGCTGGATTTCCTTGGGTGATTTCCGGGGCCATATAATGGACGGATCCGATTACCACTTCACTTCTGGTTACATGGGTTGAATTCTGGAAAGTGGCAATGCCAAAATCGCCAAGCTTGATGGTTCCATCCTTGGTAAGGAAAATATTCTGAGGCTTGATATCACGATGGATAACCCCATGCTGGTGGGCGTACATAACGGCTGAGCAAAGCTGATACATAATATCGCAGGCTTCCATAAAAGAAAATTTCCCACGGATATCAATGATTTGTCTTAAGGTCGATCCGTTGATAAACTCATTGACCATATATGGCAAACCTTCGTAAGAACCGACATTGACAACTTTAACGATATTCTGGTGGTTGAGGGAGGCAGCAGCTCTGGCTTCTCTTTCAAAACGTGAAAGATTAGTCTTGTTGCTGGCAGTTTCCGGTTTCATCATCTTCACAGCCACATCCTTATCGGTGATTAAGTCATGGGCTTTATATACCAAAGCCATGCCTCCTTCACCTAAAAGTGAGAGGACCTTATAACGGTCATCAATGATTTCATTTATCTGAGTGATTTCTTCGCTCATTTTGTATTATTCTCCCAAACACTGACAGCAACATTATCTTTGCCGCCATTTTCCAATGCCTTATTGATTAATTCGTGAGCTTTCTCACAAACACTGATCTTTTTAGCCATGGTAGAAGCGATTTCGGCATCGCTGACCATGTTATAAAGTCCGTCAGAACAGAGAAGAATGCATTCATAGGAATCCTTAGCCAGGATAACCTCCTGAACCTGAGAGAGGTCCGGATTAATTCCCACAGCATTGATCAGAAGATTCTTCTGGGGATGATTGGCAATCTCATCATGAGTGATCTTTCCGGTTTCAAAAAGAAGTTCAACATAGGTCTGATCAGTAGTTCGGCGAATAAGTCCGTCAGCCTCGGAATAAGTGTAGCAGCGACTGTCGCCAACCGAAGAAATAAAAGTACCGTTATCGGAAATAAGGGCACAGACAGCTGTTGATCCCATCTCCTTAAGTTCATTTCCGGAGAGAGACATCTCGTAAATGCTCTTATTGGCGGCTTTCAGATATTTGCGGATAAAGTGTCTGGCCTTTCCGACATTGAAATCACGACGAAAAGAGACAAAAGGAAGGGACAGAGAGTCAATTATGATCTTGCTTGCTACTTCGCCTTTGCGATGACCACCCATTCCATCAGCCACAGCCAAAAGAATGCCATACGGGCTTTTCCCAGCATAGGCAGCATCTTCGTTGTTTGATCTTTTCAGTCCGACATCGCTTAAGCAATAGACATCGCTATTCTCATCTATGTTTTGCATATTTAGCCCTCAGCTGACCACAGGCGGCATCAATATCACTTCCGAATTCCTTTCGGATAGTGCTTTTCACATGCTTCTGTAATAAAAAATCATGAAATAATTCGACCTGAGAATCCGGACTTCTTTCAAAACCATTCTCAACGACCGGATTATAAGGAATCAAATTGACATAGCCGAAAGTCGGCGCAATCAGATTAAACAATTCACGGGCACAGTCAAGGGAATCATTCACATCCTTAATCAGGATATACTCATAAGTGACTCTTCTTCCTCCGCTGTCCTTTCCGTACTGCATAATCGCTGGAATCAATTGTTCCAAAGGATAGGCTTGATTGATAGGCATCAGAACATCTCTAAGCTTATTATTCGGAGCATGGAGAGAAATAGCCAGATTGACCTGTAATCCTTCCTTACCGAATTTGAGAATTCCGGGAACAATTCCGCAGGTAGAAACAGAAATATGTCTGGCTCCGATATCGAGAGCAAAAGGTGAATTGATAATTCTGATAAAACTAAGAACGTTATTATAGTTGTCAAAAGGTTCACCAGTACCCATGATAACCACATGGGTAACTCCTAAAAGCGGATCTTTTTTCTTCAGATATTTTTCAAAAGCCATGACCTGGCCCAACATTTCATTAGCTAAAAGCTTTCTCTTAACTTTGAGAAGACCCGAAGCACAGAATTTGCAGGACATGTTGCAGCCTACTTCGCTGGAGACGCAGACCGAATAGCCATAGAAATAATGCATCAGAACGGATTCAACTTCTTCACCGTCATCTAGCTTGAATAGGCATTTGACAGTGCCGTCGCTGCTTTCCTGAACCACTGTCGGAACTGGTAAGGCAAAATCATAGCGAGAGTTAAGAACCTCACGGAAATCCTTGCTGATATCACTCATCTCATCAAAAGATGAAGCGTTTTTCTTATAAAGCCAAGAAAAAATCTGTTTGGAACGGAATTTGCTCTGTCCTAAGGAAAGCATTTCCTCAGTAAGTTCCTCAAGGGAAAAGGAATAGATTGACTTCATTTATTTAATTCTCCTGAATATAGCATAATAACCGGCATCAGACTGGGAAATATCTGGTCTGACAAAATCAGAAACCACTAATTCATAATGGGGATTCTTTTCTAAGAAAGCATTCTTGACATCGGTTGTCTCTTCCTTAAGAAGGGAACCAGAATAAAAGACCAGATTTCCGCCTTTCTTAACAAAATAGGAAGACTCTTTCAAATCATCAAGAAGCAGCTGTCGGTTTTTAATCAGATCTTCTTTGGTAAGTGAAGGGAGAATAGCCGGATGAGAAGAAGACTGGCCCATATGGGAATCATGACCTTTGGAAATGACCACATCATAGCAGTTGCTTTCACGATAAGTCTTGATCATCTTATTCTGAGAGAATAAAGGAAGCAGGTGCTTCAAGCCGAATCTTTCCTTGTAGTCCGTGGCCAGGCGGAAAGAAATGGCATCATCATAGACAACAGTCACTTCACTGTTATAAATATCGTCAACCATAAAGGAAAGGAACAATCCATTAGCAGGGTTATGGTTAGCGGACATCAGAATCATTGGTGTGAGAGCAGGTATATCAAGCTGACTATAGCAGAAAATTTCCGGATAGGAAACCGGGTAAAGGGCTCCTGACTTCAGATCCTTCAGGGGCTTCTCTCCTAACCTCTTATGACGGAGGATAGTATTCTTATCCATTAAGTTAATTGCTTCAAAACGAGGATCATTAAGATAATCCTCAAGTTTGGCAACCTTAGTATTGACGGCATAGTAGAAACAGGGAAGACGATTTAAAGCCATAGAAATTTTTATGGCATCCTTATCCGAAAAAGTCAAAGCCAAATCACGTAAAATGAATTCCTTTGTTTCCAAGAGCAGGGAATTATGAAGATAGGGAAGCGAGGAAACATCATCAGAAAGAACCAGTTTGCTTTCGCTGGCTTTAATCAGCCTTTGGGCATTTTCGCTAGGATTACCGCTAAGGCGCATAATCAGGAAAGAATCATGATAGCTGTTAGCTATCTCTTCTTTGTCCCCACTTAAATAGCGTAAGTGACCTAAGGCACAGATATTCAGTAAATGTTCGTTAGAATCAGGTTTGTACTGAGAAAAAATATTCAGACATTCATAAGAGAGCTTCTCATAATTTCTTAGAATACGGGAAAGCACCTTCCGGAAACCGACTGCATCAGCCCGGGAGATTTTGTTTTTGTTGACTGCCTGGAAGGAAACGATTGAAAACATTTTCTTTTCAAATACGGTTTCTCGCAGGGCTTTAACTTCAATGTTCAGATTTATCATAATTATTCACCTATAATTGATTATATCAAAAAATGGGCAGGATTGCCCATTATCCGTTAAAAGAAGTCAGAAGTTTTTCACTGGCTTTGTTCAAAGAGGCAATAACAGTAGTTGCATCCTTGCAAAGATCCTGAAGAGTCGCAATCATTGAAGCATAGACAGCCACTTCTTCACGGGCCATTTCAGAGCCGTTTTCGATGAAGTAGTAAGTGGACAGATAGTCCCTTTTCTTCAAAACTTTCCGGATAAGCTTCAGATCTTTCTCGGAAATTCCGGAATTCTCAAGACAGGCCAGCTGAGCCTCACTGCCAGAGAATTCATGCTCCATAATCAGGCTTTTGGTTTTATCATGACTGGTGACATACAAGGCCGAAGATGAAATAAGCCCTTGGGAAGCCTCAATGGTTTCATTTATGGCTTTGACAAAATAGGCATTCTTCAGAGTATACTGAGCTAACTGAATGAAATTTCCAGTCAAATATGTAATTCTTTCAAGATATGTCATAATTTCTCCTTAAGATATCCAAAAAAGCCCACTGTTGTGGGCTTCATTTTATCAGCAAACGAATAACAGAGGACTAAGCCTTTTCCTTAACGGAAATGACCTTCTTGCCATTGTAGAAACCACAACTAGGGCAAACGCGATGACTCTGAATCATAGCGCCACAGTTAGGGCAAGCATAAGCATTGACTACAGTAAGTCCTAAATGCTGTCTTCTGATTCTCTTTCTGGTAACTCCAGTTCTTCTTTTTGGTACTGCCATATTCTTATCCTCCGATATTGATCTAATTTAGTAAACAGCATTGTTAATTATAAGACTAAAGACCAATAAAGTAAATAATAATTTTGGAAAATTGCCAAATAATTAATTAAGAACAAATTTACTTCCAGCTGATTGATTTGTAGAGCTCTAAATAATCGTCAGCGCTCTTGGCCCAGCTGTAATCGCCTTTCATTCCGTTGACCTGACATCTGGTATATTTCTCAGGTTCATGGAAATAGAATTCATTGGCTGCCTTAAAGCAATTATAGAATCCATCATAGCAGTTATTATCAAAAACAAATCCTGTGGCTTCATCGCCGACAGAAAGATCCTTGACGGTGTCATTAAGGCCGCCGACATTGGAAACAATTGGTAAAGTACCATAACGCATGGCAATCATCTGACTGGTTCCGCAAGGTTCAAAATAACTAGGCATCAGGAAGTAATCGGAAGCAGCATAAAGAAGATGGGCAAGATTCTCATCATATTTCTTAACAAAATAGACTTCTGGATACTTTAAGGATTCATAAAGGAACTGATCTTCCATTTCACCGGTTCCAATGACAATCATTCTGGCATCATACTGTCTTAACAGCGGCATGATGGACATAATTCTTTCAACGCCTTTCTGACTGGAAAGACGAGTGACAACCGAGAATAGAGGGCCTGAGAAGAAAGTATTCATATCAAGCAGATGAAGGATAGCATCCCTGTTGACCTTTTTGCCGGCCTTATAGGTATTGATATCATAATTCTCACCAATATGCTTATCAGTCAAAGGATCCCAGACCTGAGTGTCAAGGCCATTGACAATGCCGGAAAAATCATTATGACGGCACCAATCAATGATTGAACCCATGCCTCCAAAGCCAACGTGATCATGCATCAGCTCATTTGCATGAGTGTGACTGACAGTGTTGACCTTATCAGCCGACATAATGCCGGTCTTCAGAAAATTGAATGAATCTCCTAAGCGGGCATAGCCGGAATCATAGTAATCAGTGGAAAGATTGAAGAAATACGGCAAGTCTCCACGAAGAGACCAGCCTTGATAAGCCGGATTATGGATAGTCAGAACCGTTTTGATCTTCTTGGGATTATAGGTGAGAAGCAAAGGAAGAACCGCAGTCTGCCAATCGTTGCAATGGACAACATCGAAACGGTTGTGGCGGCTGATGAAAGTATTGACAGCCATCATGAAAGTAGCAAATCTCTCATTGTCATCGCCATATCCGTATAAGGCACCTTCTCTTCCGAAAGGCTCATCCATGGCAGTGAAATAGAAATTCACACCCTGGTTGACCAAATGGAAAACACCACAGCCCTGATTCTTCCAATTCATCTGGAAATCATAGTTATCATAAAGCTCGGCAGTAGTTTCCGGGAACTTAGTTTTCATTGAACCATAAAGAGGGACAATGACACTGACATCATGGCCTTTTTGGACCAAAGCTTTGGAATAAGACCAAATAAAATCACCTAAACCACCCGATTTACAGTAAGGAAGTGTTTCACTGGTAACTAATAAAATATTCATTAAACCAAATCTCCTCTGGCAATATATAAAGGATCTTCTAAAGAACCCTTTACTTCTGAAATATGAATAACTTGGGCTTCCTTATCGACAATGGCATTTTCAATATGAGTATTTTCATCAATAAGAGCATTGCTGCCGATAACCGCATTCTTGATAACAACACCCTTTCTGACGCGGACATCTCTTCCTAAAATGGAATTGATGACAGTACCTTCAATGATGCAGCCGTTAGCAATATAGGAATTCTCAACCTTTGATCCTTCCTTATATAAGGCAGGAGGTGTGTCATAGGATTTAGTGAAGATTGGCCATTCAGGCTTAAAGAGAGAATAGAAAGTTTCTTCATCAAGCAATTCCAGAGAATACTGGAGATAATGGGCTAAGGAATCAAATGAACGGACATAGCCTTTGACAGGAACAGCTCTGACGAAGGTGGTGGCAAAAAGATAATTCAGGGTTTCGCTGATTCCAAAGAATGATGAAGTTCCCTGTGCATATTCCATAATGGAACAAAGCATTGGGTAATCAAGAATCAGAGTATTAAGAGAGATATCACCCTCATCGACATCGCCACGATTAACTTCAGTTCTGGTGATACGGCCTTTATCATTGAGATAAATTTTCTTCTGGTTCAGGAAGTGGCTCTTAAGTCCAGTCTGATGAGAATAAAGAACGGAGATTCTGGCTCCGGAATCAATATGTTCCTGAAGAAGCTGAGCATAATTGGCTTCAAAAACAACATTAGGAGCCGTGACAATAACATAGTCGGGATTAATCTGCTTAAGGAACCAAGAGTTTTCGGTGAGATTTGCAACATCAGTATTGTAGCCAGGAACCTGAACATTTGGCTCATCATAAAGAACAGCGAAATCACCTAATTTAGTATTTCCGGTCCAGGCACGGCCATTACCGACATGGCGGGAAAGGGAACGGATATGGTTCTTGCAGAGAATACCGAAGTTCTCAATATTGGAATTGGTGAAATTGCTAAGGGCAAAATCAACAAAAGCATAACGGCCTAAAAACGAAGTAGAGGCAATAGAACGGTGTTTGGTCATTGGACCGAAATCAAGATTGTTGTAGCAATCAATAAGTCCTAAAACTTTATATGCCATAATTATTTATCCTTTCTCTATCTGTCATTGACTAAAGTAACATCATCAGGTTTTCCTAAGACGTTCTTTTCCACAACGACCTTGCTTCCAACCAGAGCATATTCAATTTTCACGCCGGGTTTAATAACTGCTCCTGGCATGATGAAACAATTCTTGACGGAAGCACCTTTTTCAACCACAACCTCATTGGAAATAACGGAATGGTCAACCTTTCCGCGGATGATAGCACCCTGATTGATGATGGAATCAGAAACACAGCCGGTTGATGAAATAAACTGAGGGAGAGAGAAGGTATCGGCAGAATAAATCTTGAACTTTTCGGCAAAGAGACGAAGAGTGCAGTCATTATCAAGCAGATCCATGTTGCTTTCCCATAAAGAATGGATTGTTCCGACATCTTTCCAGTAACCGATAAAAGGATAAGCAAATAATCGCTTATCGCCGGCTAACAGCTTAGGAAGAATATCTTTTCCGAAATCATGACTTGATTTAGAATCTTCAGCATCCTCAATCAAAGACTTTCTCAGTAAGGAATAAGTGAAAATATAAATACCCATACTGGCTAAGTCAGACTTAGGAGCTTTAGGTTTTTCCTGGAACTGAGTAATTCTTTGTTCGCTATCAGCAACCATAATGCCAAAACGGCTAGCCTCTTCCAGAGGAACCTTATAGCAGGCAATAGTCACATCAGCATCGTTCTTCTTATGGAAATCCAGCATTTTGGAGTAATCCATTTTATAAATATGGTCACCAGATAAAATAACGACATAATCACAGTGAGTCTTATCCAGCCAATCAATGTTCTGATAAATGGCATCAGCAGTTCCTGCATACCAATTAGCTCCCTTAGGAGTTTCTCTTGGAGGGAGGATGCTGGTCAGGGCACCCTGTCCGTTAAGACCCCAGTTACGGCCAGAACCAATATAGTTATTCAGAACGGTTGATTCATACTGAGTAGCAATTCCAACGCTTTTAATACCGGAATTGGCAACATTTGAGAGAACAAAATCAATGATTCTGTATCTTCCACCGAAAAAAACGGCAGGCTTAGCTATCTTATTAGTCAAAGACTGAAGTCGACTTCCGCGGCCACCGGCTAAGATCATGGCAACAAGCTCTTCTTTCATAGTACTACCTTCCTTTCATTGTAAACGCTTTCAAATATTATTATAAATCTATGGCTTTTAAAAATAAAGCCATAGACTAGTATAATTTGCACTTTATTTACAATAATAATACAAATGTAACAACCATAAAAGAAGAAAGCGATTTATCAGGCGGTTATTTCCTTAGATTTTCTCTTATCCTGATAAACATCAAGACCGCTTCGCTTAATCTTTTCATCATGGATAGTCACTAAAATCAGATCAACATAGGAAACCAAATCACGAAGTTTTTCACTTGGAGTGGAAAGAATGGCCTGCAGTCCAAACTGTCTGAGCAG
>JBAXZU010000053.1:0-11572 GCA_041670225.1 Bacilli bacterium
CTGAGCACGGATAGAGACATCCAGAGCGGAAATAGGCTCATCGCAGATCATGAATTCCGGATTCATGATGATGGCTCTGGCAATACCGATACGCTGACGCTGGCCGCCAGAGAATTCATTTGGATATCTGGAGCAGTAATCAGCAATAAGACCGACTTCCTCAAGGACTTTGCAGGCCTTTTCGTGATTTTCTTTTTTATTGGTAAAGCCCTGAATCTTCAGACCTTCCTGAATAATGTCTTCGACAGTCATTCTTGGATCAAGGGAATCAATAGGATCCTGGAAGATCATCTGAATCTTACTCATCAATTGACGGTCAACATGGCTGTTGTCGTATTTGACTTTCTTAATCTTTTCTTTCTGAATCTTTGTGGTTTCAGCAATGCTGTTCTTGATTTCAGCAATTTCCTGATTATTGGCAGCCTTAAGCTTAGCAATCTCAGCCTGGCCTTCCGGAGTAGCAGAATCCATTTCGGAAATATCAGATTTTTCCTTCTGACGGATTTCCTTGATTTTATTCTCGCCTCTGATCTTTGACCATTTGATTTCCTTCTCATTCCAACGGCTTCCGCCGGAAATGCGGTAACCCTTGAAATAGATAGAGCCTGAGGTGGCTTCATAAAGACGGATAATGCTTCTGCCGGTAGTGGTCTTTCCGCATCCGGATTCACCGACTAAGCCGAAACATTCGCCTTTTTTGATATCAAAGGAAACATCATGGACAGCCTTAAGCTTCTTATTCTGTCCCATAGGGAAGAACATCTTCAGATGTCTGACACTGACTAAAGTGTCAGAAAGCAAAAGATCCTGCTTGCAGGTAACGCCACGTTCATTAAGAGCTTTATCTAATCCCCCAGTGACTAATTCATTGAGAGGATTCTCAATTGCAGTGGTTTCTTTATTTGATTTCGTTGACATCTTTAATACCTGCCCTTTCTAAAGAGTTTTTGATACGCTGAGTAACAATACGCGGTTTCTCAACTTTTGGTGCTCTCTTATCAAGCAGCCAGGTTGCAGCATAATGAGTCTTGCTGATTGAGAAATAAGGAGGTTCTTCCTTAAAATCAATAGCTAAGGCATATTTGTTTCTGGCAGCAAAGGCATCACCTTTAGGAGGATTGAGAAGATAAGGAGGTGTACCGGGAATAGCTTCCAGAGTTTCATGGGAATCAATATCAGGAATTGAAGAAAGAAGAGCCCATGTATAAGGATGACGGGGATCATAGAAGATTTCATTGGCGGTTCCGACTTCAACAATCTTACCGGCATACATAACGGCGACACGGTCAGCCATGTTGGCAACAACGCCTAAATCATGAGTGATGAAAATAACTGACATGTTTCTGTCTCTCTTCAGATTGTTGATAAGTTCGAGAATCTGAGCCTGAATAGTGACATCGAGAGCAGTGGTAGGTTCATCGCAGATCAAAACTTCAGGGTTAGCGGTCAGAGCAATAGCGATAACAATACGCTGTCTCATACCACCAGAGAATTCAAAAGGATACTGCTTGAAACGGACTTCCGGCTGAGGAATACCGACTTCCCGCATAACCTTAATGGCTTCTTCCTTAGCTTCAGCCTTAGTGATCTTGAACTTAGCCTTATAGGCTTTCTTCAGATTAGCAATCTTTTCTTCGGCTTCCTTCTTCTTGGCTGTATATTCACTGAGCTTATCAGTGTAGGCCTGTTTGGAAGCAGACTGATTATCGGCAGCTAAAGCAGTCTTTTGAAGCTTACTGACTTCCGAACCGAGAGTTGTCTCAATTTCGTTCAGCTGAGCTTCAAGAGCGGCCAGATCCTTATCAAACTGATCTTTAGTCTCTTTCTTAAACTGAGCAATCTCAGCCTTAGCTTCCTTTTTACGGATATTAAGAGCCTTCTTAAGTTCTGGAAGCTTTTCTTTGTATTCTTTCTTAGCTTCGGCCTTGATCTTTCTAGCCTGCTGACTAAGACGCTGATGTTCGGCTTTCTGTTCCTTACGGATTTGGGCAATCTTGACTTCATTGTCAGCCTTAGTCTTCTTGATATCCTCAAGAATACTGGCTTTCTCAGCCTCAGCCTTATCCGGATTCTCAGCATTAGCCCGCATTACTTCTTCCAGATGGAACTGCTTTTCAGCAATTACCTTCTGAAGAGCGGAAATCTGATGTTCGAAATGACGGTCGCTTTCAGTAACTAAGGCATTAGCCTTGCTGATAGTGGAAATCATCTTGACATGATTATTCTTATACTTAGATTCGGTCTCACTGATCAAAGAATCAAACTTGATTTTCATACGGTCAGAATTGACCAGCATGGCTTCAGTAATCTGTTTGCCGACTTTCATAATCGGATTAAGGGAACTTAAAGGATCCTGGAAGATCATTCCAATCTTATGTCCACGGATACGGTGGAATTCCGATTCGTCAATCTTAGTCAGATCTTCTCCTTCATAAATAACTTCACCGCTTTCGATGATGGAATTATTTGGAAGAATTCCCATGATGGTCTTGCTAGTGACAGACTTACCACTGCCGGATTCACCGACAATACATAAAGTCTCGCCCTTATTAAGAGTGAAATTGACACCTCTGACAGCATGGACACGGCCCTGATCGTTTCTAAAGGAAATACGGAGATCCTTAACCTGAAGGATAGGCTGATTATATTGATATTCTTTTTCCATATTATTCAGTTCCTTTCAGTGACGGATTAAAGGCATCACGTAAACCATTTCCGAAGAGGTTAAAGCAAATCATCAATAAGGAAATGATGACAGCCGGTAAAATCAATTGATACGGATAGTTGGAAAGATTTCCCTGAGCCTCAGAAAGAATAACACCTAAAGAGGCAAGATTCTTGAATCCTAAGCCTAAATAGGAGATGGTAGCTTCAGTAAAGATAGTAGAAGGAATCATCAGGATGGATGAAGTGATGATGGTACCGATTGCATTAGGCAGAAT
Organism: Bacilli bacterium; assembly: GCA_041670225.1. GTDB lineage: Bacteria > Bacillota_I > Bacilli_A > RFN20 > CAG-288 > Enterosoma. The sequence continues at coordinate 2,943 of JBAXZU010000053.1, forward strand.
ATGACGGAAGATCAGTCTTGGGGCATGGGCACCTAAGGTACGGGCTGCCAGGACATATTCCCTGTCTCGGTATCGGTAGAACTGAGATCTGGTGACAGCCTCGGTTCCAATCCAGCCTGTAAGACAGAGGGATAAGACAAAGACAAAACCGCTTGATCCCAGCTTCAAAACCAGAACAGTCATTAAGACAATCCACGGAATACCGTTAAGGATATCAACAATTCTTTCCATGGTTAAGTCAACAAGACCGCCGAAGTAGCCAGAGATTGAACCCCAGATAACACCGATGATAATGTTAATCAAAGAAACAACAATACCTAAGATCAGAGAAGTTCTTAGACCTAAGAAAACATATTTAAGGATATCTCTTCCCTTTTTATCGGTTCCGAAGATATGAATAGGCATCGAATCATATCCTAACTGCTTCCACATAATGACGGAACAGTTGAAAGAATCATAGTTAGCAACAGAAGTCGGTTCATCAACGGAGACAATATAGACAGAATTAGTATTCTGACCTAATTCAGTGACAACGATATTCTTATAGGAGGTTCCGGGATTCTCAGGATCCCAGCCAGTAATATAACCAGCTTCCTGCCAAGTAGTGAAGACACTTGCTTCAACCTGGAATTTTGATCTGAGACCATAATGAATCTTATAAGTATCATAGACAATATTGCAGCGGAGAGTCTTAGCATCAGCAGTAGTCAGCTGACTGGAAGAGTTAGTTGCCCAGTACTTAGGATTGACGGTTGTTCCGGAGGTGTAATGAGGCTGTGAGACCATCGAGTTAGCATCAGTAAAGGAACGGCTAGCCATCTGAACTCTTTCAGTAACGGAAGTAGAATTAGAAGTGAAAGTAGCTTCCTTCAGATACATAGCAACACTAGAATCACTCTTAGACTTGATAGCAAATCCCACCTGAGCATTGACTGAGCTTAAGTTTTCACCGAAGGCAGTCTTTAAAGAAGAGGTAAGATCAAAATCAGTGACAGTAGCATAGGTGCTGACAGTCTGACCTTCACTGGAATCAGCTTCTTCAGTAAATGAACCATAATCTTCAGACCAATCAGTAAGATTGGCATAAGTGCTTCCGGAAATAGCAAAGACACAGTATTCCGGTTTTTCGTAGCCTTCAAGATTTCTCCAGCCTAAGGAATAAGATAATTTGTAGGTATTGCTGAGATTGTAATTGAAAGCTGTGGAAACGACATATCTAGAAGCTTCAGCCTCATTGGGTTCACCAATGATCCAGGCAAAGCCACCAGTAGCATCAGAGGTGGAAACATCTCCGTAGCCGATATGCTTATCAGAAACCGAAACAATGACAGAAGGATCATCATAAGTTCCGACATAGATGAGATTTCCTTCTTCATCAAGAACATCGTTACCGGAAGCATCTACCTTATAAGGATAGGCAGTATTGCGGCTGTTGATGGTTCCATCCATAAATCCAGTTCCGGTAGCAAAAATCTTTGGAGCCAGATTGACTTCCGAACCATTAATGACATCCGGTCCGACTTGATAAGGAATAATTCCGTCAATCGGAAGAATCAAAGCTAAAAGGAATAAACAACCCAAAATGATTCCACCGGCAACGGAGGAATGATTTTTGGAGAATCGATGCATGGCATCCTTAAGGAAAGTAGTAGGCTTGGTGGTGAATTTTACATCATGGATAGATTTGTCCTGCTGAACCAGCTTAAAGTCATCAGCATTGAAGCCTTGCCCTTTGTTGTCCTTGACTTCACTGCCGGCAGCATAAAAACCGTCTTCCTTCTGGAAGCCCTGATCTTTTAAATCTTCGTTGTGTTCATTATTCATCATGCGGCTTTAGCTCCCATTCTGATACGAGGATCGACGATTCCGTAGGAAAGATCAACCAGGAGGTTAGCAACCAAACCGATCATCGTATAAACAGTCATATCGACTAAAAGGACGTTGTAATCCATCTTGGTAATACAGGTAACAAAGAGCTGTCCGATACCATTGATGGAATAAAGCTGTTCAAGAACCATGGAGCCGGAAAGAATACCGATAAACTGTCCGATAATCATTGGAATAATCGGAACCATGGAGTTTCTAAGAGCATGGCGGACGACACACTGAGTCTTGCTGAGTCCCTTGGTTCTGGCTAAAAGGAGGAATTCGCTGGACATAACTTCAGTAAGTTCAGCTCTGGTATAACGGGTAAAAACAGCAACAGTTCCAAAGCAGAGAGCCATAACCGGAATAACCATAGCTTTGGCATAGGCACCAATACTGGCACCATCACTCGGCCAGGAGTTAGGCAGAATATTGTTGGAATAGCAGAATAAAAGCATTAAAAGAGAGATTACAACAAAGGAAGGAACGGAAATGAAGATCATGACGACGGTTGAAATAACATTATCAGTCACGGTATTCTTCTTCAAAGCAGCTAAAATACCGAAGATAAAGCCTAAAGGCAATGAAATAATCAAAGCCACAATGTTAATGATGATAGTCGGCTTAAGTCTTTCGAAAATAATTGAAATAGCGTCGGTCTGAGGAGAGATAGCGGAGCTGACACCCCAATCCCACTGAGTAAAGATTCCCTTGATCCAGGAACCATACTGAATGATGATCGGATTACGATAAAAATAGACACTCTTTCCGGCAGTAGTAATGGTGAAAACCATCTTGCCATACTGTTCAGTCGGAGCAGAAAGACCAATATAAAAGCCTTTGGCAACCTGATCCTGACAGAAAGCATAAGCAGCTGCTTCGTTGGAAGGCAGAGCGCCTTCCGGAAGCATTTTGACTAAGAAGAACGTAATTGAGAGAATAATAAAAGCAGTAACGATAAGCAGACCGATACGTTTTATTGAATATTTTACAATATAAGGCATTTTAATTTAGCTTAGGAGTGGCTGACACCATAGTAAGTAGGAAGAGTGATTTCATCAGTAAGAGTGGAGTCAGTGCCATTGATTGTAACTTCGTAGCTAACACTCATGGTAGCAACATAAATATCAGCGCCATCATAGCTGTTAAGCTGGTTAGTCAGGACAACAGTAGCGACATAGTCATTAGCGGCGGTAGCTCCTAATCCAGCTAAGGTAAGGGCATTACCCTGAGCATCAGTCAAAGCATTGCTGGTAGATCCAGCATAGATGGAGATGTTCATATTAGCGGCAGCACCGGCTTCAATCAAAGACTTGAAGCTGATCTTGTAGGTGACAGAGCTGTCAGTAGCATTAACGGATTCATACTTAATGGTGGAATTGCTGATGGTATGAGCGGTGGAAACATTCTTGGCACCGGCAATAGAACCATCAGTGGATAAGGCAACAGCACTAGTGCCAGCCATCCAAAGACTATCATAAGACCAGGTCTTTCCATCATAGACAACCGGTTCCTCAGCATCAATAGCTGAAGTATCCGGACCCCAGTTAAGGGTGAAGGAAGAAGAGTTATCACTCTTCAGAACTTCTAAGAACATTAAAGGATCAAGGTCGTTTCCGCTGATGGCACCAAAGCCGATATCGAAATCGCCTGACTTCATGTTAGTGTAAACATGCTGATAATCGGAAGTAACTGAATCAGGAACGATAGAAAGTTCGTATGCGCCTTCATAATCAAGAGTGATTTCTTCAGAGAAAGCCTTCTTGATTCCGGCAAAGACATCAGCATAATCGGTAGAATCAGTAGTATTCATCCAAGCCATGTGGATAGGAACGATGTATGGATTTCTAGAAGTTCCTTCACCGGGACCAGAAGTCTTGGTAGCAAGCTTTCCAGATTCAGCTAAAGGAACAATGACTTCCTGCATGACTTTGTCAAGTTCAGACTTGGCATAAGTAGGATTATAGCCATACATATCATCATATCTATCAGCTAAGACAGCCTTATGAGCTTCGGTGGAATTATAGGAAACACCACTTTCAGGATCAATCAGGTAGTTATCAGAGAAATAGTTCTGAGTCGGAGTCATACCACGGGATTCGCAGATAGACTGACGGTCAAGAGAGAAGGAAAGGAAGTTGAGGAAGTGCTTGTTAGACATATAGGGCTTAACTTTCCAGTAGTGTTCCTTAGCATGTGTGGCAACAGTTCCGGTAGTTCCGAATCTTTCAGACCACTGAGCTTCAGTGCAGGCATTGAGGTTAAGCTTGAAGTTGGAATCACCCTTAGTGGTGTATCTCTTCCAGCTGACAGCATCTCCGAATTTTCCGCTCTCGCCATTGAAGTCTCCGCCCTGAGCGATATCGTCCTTAGTCGGAGCAAAGGAATCAGTTGAACCGGATTCAAACCAGCTCTTAAGATTAGTGTTATCACCAGTCCACTTATAATTGACACCCTTGATGTTATAGACAGTTCTGGTAGCTCCGGAAGGAAGAGTATCAACTGTGTGGAAATACTGATTATTCTGCTTGAGAGTAAGGACATCATTATTGACATATTTGGAAATATAGTAAGGTCCAGTGGAAATAGTAGTTTCAGCCGGAGTATAGCCGGTCATGAACTTTCCGAAATTCTTAGCACCCCAAATCTTGATGAATTCAGCCGGGAGAGGTGAATAGAGGTTGCTGGAAAGATTGTACATAGCATAGAACTGTGAGCAGGGGCTCAGAAGTTCGAACTGAATGTAGTCGCCAGTGGAATCAGTACCGGTCTTGATATATTTTCCGACGGTATTATTCCAGACGGTTTCATTCCAAAGGGAATCATCGCTAGGCTTAGTGGCAGTACTGTTGTAATATTCAGCAGCACCCTTAAAACCAGCAGTACCGGTAGTAAGTTCAGCACCACGGTACATATTGTTATAAGAGGTTAACATAACCTTTAAAGGAGTCAGATAATCTTCAAGTTTGACACTGGTTCCGTCATACTTGGCGGCAGCGGTAGTCTTGGCATCAGTTAAGGAAGAATCCTTAGCACCGGTACGATACTTGACTTCATCAGTCTTAACGTGAATTCTCCAAGTAGTTCCATAGTTTGTGGAAGTACTGACATTGCCATCAGCACCGACAGCAACAGGTCTGGATTCACTATCAACAGCCAAGGAAGGATACCATTCATATCCATCATTGTTTTCATTGAGTCTAGTGGAATAGAAAGCATTCTGAGTGTTTCCGGCTAAATCAGAAACATCACTTCCGGAAGCATCCATAGCATTAGCATGAGCAGCCAAAGCGGTAGTTCCGATAGTGTAATAAGAGGCATCAAGTCCGGAAATAGGATTCGGAAGAGCTCCGGTAAGTTCGCCTTCTCTTAAAGTACCCCAACCATAGCCAACGACATATTCTCTTGGCTTTGGAGTGTAACGGGAATTGTAGGCAACATAGCCACCGTTTGAGAACATGGTCAGACCAGTGAGATAATTATTGACAGCATAGTCTTCCAAAGCACCTAAAAGGCGTGATTTCTCATCATAGCTGATGCTGGAAGCATAGCTAAGAGCACCGGTAGAAACAGCAGGTGAGGCAACAGTGAAGGAAAGAACAATGTTAGTTTCACCATTGGAGACAGTGACATTGGCAGTGCCGGCCTTGACTGGTGTAACCAAGCCATAGGCAGAAACAGCAAGAACTGAAGGATCAGAGGAAACATAAGTAAAAGTTCCAGTGGTTTCAGCAATGTAGGCACAGGTAAGAACACCAACGGTATCTCCCATGTAGACAGTCACAGAAGCATCAGAAGTATATTCCTGACCTTTGTAAGTGACATACCAATCAAAACCAGTATCAGTACTGGTAGAGGTAGAAGTGGAAGTACTTCCGGTGGGAGTAGAGGTAGAGGCGGAAGAAGCTGGAGTGCAGCCTGTTCCAAGAACAGCAATAGCGCCAATGGCGATGAGAGCAATGCTTCTCTTAAATTTCTTGTCCATAATTTTTCTCCTTTATTAATTAAATGAAAATATTGATTTTCAGTGCAATATTATTAATTATACAACAGCTTGCGAATAATTTAAGTAACTGAAGTGAATTTTTTGATTTCTAAACCGGATAAATAGCAAAGATTATTGAAAGAATAATCATTAATACTCCGACAGAAACCCAGGGAATCCAAACAAATCTGCCCTGTTTTCTTTTTTCTTCCTTCATTTTCTTATATTCATAGGCATCAGGATAGCGGACATGATTTCCGGGACGGAAAGAAGAAATAAGATTGCTTAACTGAAAGCTGAATAAGTCAAAGAAACCTTCTCTGGTGACTAAGGAAAGAGCAACATAAGCAATATAGAGGGAACCAATGATGATGAAGATGTTGCTGAGCATGAAGTCAGAACAGAAGTAAACCGGAAGAACAACAATCGGAATGATGAGACAGGCGATTATCCAATTTATGATTTCTTTTTTGGTATCGGGTAATAATAACATTGATTATTTATCCTTACTTATTATTTCAAATAAAGCAAGAGCCTAATCGACTAGGCTCTTGCATATTGTACTTAGAATCTTCTCTTCTTCACAAAGAAGAAGTAAGCAAGACCGGCAAGACCCATGGTAGCAAAGAAGGAATCAGCGAGAGTGTTGGCGTCCATGTTTCCGGAATTGAAGCATCCGCCTCCAGTAGAGGTACTGGTAGAAGTAAAGGTACTGGTAGAAGTGGAAGTAGAAGTAGAAGTGAAAGTACTGGTAGAAGTGGAAGTAGAAGCTCCAGGAGTGTCACCCTGTCCGCCAACAGTGTAGTTGACAGCGAATTCAGAACCATCATCAGCGGTGGTTGGAATAGTTAAGGCAACATAACCAGTAGTGGAATCATAAGTGAAGGTGGCTTCTTCACTATCAATGAGAATGTCGACATCATCAGCATTAAGTCCAGTTCCGATGTTGAAGTAGATGGTGTAGGTAGTGGATAACTTAACAAAGTTTCCGGAAGCATTGAGAATAGAGAAATAATAATAGGCATATCCGCTTCTGTTACGATGGAAATCAATGTAAAGTTCATATTTGCTGGTAAGAGCAGAGCCGGAAGCAAAGAAGGAAAGATCGCCAGGATTGATTAAGACGGTAGTGGCGTTGTTGGCATAGTCGGTAAGAGTGATAGCCTGAGTAGTTTCAAGCTGAGAATCTCTCAGTCTGATAGAGGCTTCATAATAACCATCTGATCCGCTGACAGCAGTAGGAACTGAGGAACCGATAGTATTGTTGGCACCATTGGTAACCAGATGTAAGTACTTATTGGATCCAGATTCGGTGATTTCAGCTGAAACAACAGTAGGAGCAGTCTTATCAACAGTAAGAGGATAAGACTTAGTCTGAGTAGTTCCAGTTCCTTCAAGAGTGAAACTGAAGTTCAGAGAATAATCAGTTCCCTCAGCTAAGGAATCAACATCAATCAAGGCATAGCCACGATGGAGCTGATAAGAAGTTCCGGTGACAAGCCAAGACTTACGTAAGGCACCGCCATCATCAATAGCAGAGAAAGAACTTCCCCAGGCATAGAGATCAGAGAAATTACCATTCTTCTTGGAAGAGCCATTCTGAGTGATACTCCAGGTACCCTTAGCAATGGAACGGTTGACGAAGGTAGTGACAAGAAGCTTCTTGGAACTGGCACTGCCAGCATAGAGACGCTTATTTTCACCTGCAGCAGGTTCATCGAAGTCAGTAACAGAAGCATATTTGCTAGAAGAACCGGCTAAGGCACTAGTAGTCATGCTGCCGATGCTGTTGATATCTGAAGCACTAGGAGCAGTACCGACACCAGAGATAGTTGAACCAGTATAAGCATTAGCTTTGACATAGGAGGCATTGGAGAGATTCTTCATGTAGGAATCAATCATCTGAGAAGTATAGAGGTGACCAGTTTTCTGTTCGAAGTCGAAATCTTCGACAGCGGCACCCTTAGTGAAATCACCATAGAAGCCCATATAAGCCATAGATAAGTTGGCATCGTTGGCTTCATCGGAATCATCGGTGATATCTTCAAGGTTAAGATAACCTTCGACATAACTTCCGCCGGCATCAGAGAAATACTTATTGAAATATTCTCTTAAGGTTCCGGTGAAATCAGGATTCTCAACATCTTCGAATTCTTTACTGAAGCTAAGATCATCGATTCTGACTTTGACGTTTCCGGTAACAGTGGCACCAGCGGCAACAGAGATATTGCTTCCGGCATCAATAGCAGCGGCAACTTCATCATCATCAATAGACATAGTCAGAGTTGAAGGAAGATTGGCAGGAATATCAGCAACTAAAGTTGCATCATCCTTATCCTGGTTGTACTTAGCTAAAGTCTCCATGACTTCAATCTTAGGAATAAGAACTTCAAGGGTAGGCTTGTAAGTTCTGGACATAGAAGAATCATTGTGAACTTTGTATTCGAATTCGACATAAGCAGCTTCATCCTTGCTTAAGTCTTCAACATTAAGAGAACCACTATTCTTTAATTCAGCCTTAGCGATTTCAGTGCCATCAGCATAGAAGCCTTCAGGATCCTGATCGACAGTAGTGAGATAAGTATCAGCCATAAGGAGATTCTTAACATCAATCTGACCGGCACCCTGTCTTCTAGGAGAAGCGGTGACATCAGCACCATCATGGATCTTAGAAGTGGTAGACATGGCAATCTTGGAAACCTTATTCTTATAGGCAGCAAAAACTGTGTCATCAGCGACAGATAAGGTACCATTTCCAGGAACCTTTTCGCCTAAAGCC
>JBAXZU010000054.1:0-11561 GCA_041670225.1 Bacilli bacterium
AAATTTATGGCTATTTTGATTTTCCTATTCTCTTAATGGTCGGAGAAATGCTCATTGCCCAGTTCTTTCCCAAACGGAAATATTTTTGGCCTAAAGCTATTATTTCGATAATCCTTGTGATTTTTGTTTTTTGGTTACGTCCTTTTGGTCCAATCGTTAAATCTATTGCATGGGAAGATCTCATGAACTTTTGGTCATTAATTGACTTCCTTGTTTCCTTTGTTGCACTTTGTGTCTGCTTCAAAGCAACCTTATCCAGTTATCTGATGGCAGGAACTATCGGATTCTGTCTTCAGAATCTTTCCTATTCATCAACCCGTTCAGTCCAAATCAGTACCGGAGCACCTGAAGAATGGTATTTCCTAATGCCAGTTCTTCTGGCCATCTTCTCAGCCTGTTACTGTTTTCTCTATTTTGTCTTCATTAAAAAGAAAAACTGCAAAGAGTGTTTAGCAAACATCACCGAAAGATCACAATTCATCATCGGTGCAGCCATTATTTCAATTGTTTCCGTTTTATGTGGATATGGTTTTAAAGAAGCTGGAAGAGCTAACGACAATACATTATATTATGTAATTTTTGGCTATAATATTTTTGCTTCAATAATTGCCATCTTTAGTGAATTCAATATAGTTGCTATTAAAAAAGCTGAACAGGATAATTCCAAGCTGAAAACACTGTTAGCAAAAGACGCCGAAAATTATGCTGCATCTAAAGAAAATTACGACTCGGTAAGAATGCAAATTCATGATGTTCGACACCGCCTGGATGCCTTAAGCGACAACACTAACAAAGAAGCTATTGAAGAAATAAAGAATTCCCTATCAATCTATAGCATATCAACCAAAACTAAATGTGAAGCCCTTGACCTGGTTCTCAGAGAAAAAAATCTAAAATTCAATAAAAATAAGATTCGCATAACTTGCATGGTTCAGGCTTCTGCTCTAAATATTTTCCCTAACGAGCTACTCTATTCTATTTTCGAAAACGCCATCTCAAATTCTATAGAAGCTACCCAAGAACTCCCCGAAGACCAAAGAATCATCGCTCTTACTAGTTCAGACTTTGGAGATTTCCTAAATATTCATATTGAAAACTTCTGTGATGCTTCTGCTGAGAAAGCTAATAATGGACAAACTTCAAAAGAAAACAAAGAACTTCATGGCTTCGGAATTAAAAGCATTCGCTCTTCAATCGAGTTATTAGGCGGAAAAATGTCTTTTAGAATTGATGATAATGTCTTTTCTTTAGACCTACTCTTCAACATGAAGAAAGAAGGAAAATGCGAAGTTTGCTGAAATAACAACTAATCTTGACAATCCAAGAAAAACACAAATGTAAGCGGTTATAATGTCCTTATACCGCTTTTTTATTATTGGAGGTGACGATATATGACAGTTATTCAGGCAAACGCATCCCTTAGAACAAAAAAAATAATTATGCTCTCTTTTTTAAATCTTCTGACCAAAAACAGCATAAACAAAATCAGTGTTAATGAGATTATCAAAACAGCCGGAGTCTCAAAAGCCACGTTTTATAAATACTATACCGATAAATATTCATTGCTTGCGGAATGTTTTAACCGATACTGTCATCATTTTGAAGAAACCTTATTAGAAAATAAATCCCCTGATTTCGTTTCCATCTTCACTGACTTCCTGAATGAGGAAAGGGGAACCTATAACGCTTTGTCAAAAGCAAAATATGAATCTTCAGAATTCTCAGAAAAGCTCAAAAATGAATTAAAAAAATATTTCCTTATTCATGAAGAAAAGGAAACAGATATATCCAGTGATCTTAAAGCCAGTACAATAATTTGGTCAGTAAACTACCTCTACAGTCAGAATATCATCCTTTGTAATAAAGATATCCTTAATGTCCTCAACTCAAATCCGATATTGAAATAACTTATTTAATCTGCCAATCGATTGGTGATAGACCAAAATCATTCAGATACTCATTTACTTTTTTAAAGCATCCGGAATTAAAGAATCCCCGGTTTGCTGATAAAGGAGATGGATGCACGGTTTTAATAATCCGTGCATTTTTGCTTTTAATTAGTTTTTCTTTCTGATGGGCATAGCCACCCCAGAGAAGATAGACAACAGGTTTATCCATAGAATCAATTTTCTTAATGATTTCATCAGTAAAAATATACCAACCAATTTTAGAATGTGAATTTGCCAATCCTTCTTTAACCGTTAAAGTTGAATTCAAAAGAAGAACTCCTTGCCTAGCCCAGTTATCTAATGATCCCTTACGGATAATTGGATATCCAAACTCAATCCTCAGTTCTTTATAAATGTTTAAAAGAGAAGGAGGCAGAGCTACATCATCATTGACTGAAAAAGCCAATCCGTTTGCCTGACCCGGATTAAAATATGGATCCTGACCGATAATAACACATTTTACATTCTTGGCATCAGTCAGCTGCAAAGCTCGGAATACTTGATTCGGACAAGGATGAATTATTTCTTTCTGATATTCATCAGAAAGAAAAGAAACTAGCTTCTGATAGTATTCTTTATCAACTTCATTTTTAAGCAGATTGTTCCATGATCCCGGAAAACTACTCAATTCATTTTCAATTTCAGTTTTATTCATTTTTCACCTAATTATATCTTACTAAATTTAATAATAAATAATACTAATATATTAATTTTAGTATCATAGAAATATTGAACACTGTGTAAAAAACACTATATGTAATCGATTACAGATACACATTAATGGATTGTTTCCAGTTGTAAAAAAATTCGCTTTTTTAGTTAATATTTTTTATTTTTTTAAATTTAAGATAAATTTTAAGTTTTTTTTAATTTTTATCTAATCTTTGATTTTTTTGAAAACGCTTTCTAATACCTTTTTCGTAACTTTCTTTCATTTTGACTTGCTAATACCCAAAAATCAAACTATTGTCATTGTCATAGGCAATTCCTGCTTTCTCACATATTGCCGGAATAAACTGTTACTTATCGTACATTTTATTCTAAAACCAAGCTTATTCATGAATAGGGGGACATATATGAATATTCGATTTTTTAAGTACATCATGAAACGTGTGGTGCTTTCAGCACTTACTATAATCATTGTTGTTTCAGTCACTTTTATAGCTATGCAAGTCACTCCTGGCTCACCTTTCAATAGCGAAAAAGGTATTTCAGCTGAAACTTTAGCAACCTTGAATAAACTTTATGGTCTTGATAAGCCCCTTTATGAGCAGTATTTTCGTTATCTGTTAGCCGCCTTCTCCTGGAACTTTGGCTTTTCCATCAAAAAGAACCGTCCTGTCATGACTATTCTTTTAGAAGGACTCCAGGTCTCAGCCATAATTGGAATATTGGCATTAGTTATTTCAATCATCATTGGAATTATTTTAGGTTCAATTGCGGCGACTCACCAGAACAAATGGTCGGATCGTCTGATTATGGTCCTCTCAACCGGTTCAGTTGCTATGCCTAGCTTTGTTATTTCTTCGATTCTTCTTTACCTGGTCTGTCAGGAATGGAAGCTTCTTCCGGCAAACGGTTCAACTGTAGCCGGCTATATTCTTCCTATCATCTGCCTTTCTCTTTATCCAATGGCTTACATCACCAGACTTACACGTTCTTCAACCCTTGATGTCCTTAATCAGGATTACATCCGAACTGCCAAAGCCAAAGGCCTCTCACGACCAAAAGTTCTTTTCAAACATGCCTTAAGAAATTCACTCACTCCTGTCATCACCTATCTTGGACCGGAATTTGCTTATATAATTACCGGATCTTTAGTTGTTGAACAGATTTTTGGTATCACTGGCTTAGGAAGAACCTTCACCTCCGCCATTACCGCACGTGATTACACGCTCATTATGGGAACAACCGTCTTCTTAACCTACATAATGGTAATCATGCTTTTACTATCCGACATTCTTTATAAAGTAGTCAATCCAAAGGTTGACTTCGATTAACTGAAAGGAGAATTAATATGTCATTAAAAAGAAATCCTCTCAGTGCTCAAATTGACCTTTCCAAGTTCACTGAAGTCACTGAAACAGAAAAGCAGAAGCAATTAACCATTTCTAAGCCATCAAGTTTCTTTAAAGACGGAATGAAACGTCTATTACGAAACCCAGTAGCTATGGTTTCCCTTGTTGTCATAATCATTATCATTCTTATGGCTATCTTTATTCCGATTTTCTGGCCCTATGGCTACGAAGAACAGTTAGGTAAGACTTTTGCCTTAGCTAACGGAACCCGAGATGCATCTTACAACAATTTAGCTCCGTTTGAATACGGAACAAGTGAAGTTACCAGAATAGCCAATGGTGAGTTTGTCATGCCACACATTTTTGGAACTGATGCTTCCGGCCGTGACTATTTCATCCGTGTTGTTTATGGAACCAGAATCTCCTTAGCCGTAGGCCTCTTTGCCTCATTGATTGTCTTAGTCATCGGTTCAGTATATGGATCAATTGCCGGATACTGTGGCGGAAAAGTCGATATGGTTATGATGAGAATTGTTGATGTCATCTACTCCCTTCCGGATCTTCTTCTCATCATTCTTCTTTCCAGTATTCTCAATGAGAATCTTTCCTTTGACAGCAACTCATTCTTAGGAAAATTAGGAACAGGAATGATCTCCATCTTCATTGTCTTCGGTCTGCTTTACTGGGTAGGAATGGCTAGACTTATCCGAGGTCAGATTCTTTCCATCAAGAAAGAAGACTTTGTCTTAGCTTCCCGAGCAAGCGGCGCAAAAGCCGGATGGATTATTAGAAAGCATCTGCTTCCTAATTCCATGTCCGTCATCATCATCTCAGTAGCCTTACAGATTCCGTCTGCTATTTTCACTGAATCCTTCCTCAGTTTCTTAGGCTTGGGTGTCAATGCACCAATGCCATCCTTAGGATCACTAGCAAGTGATGCTCAATCTTCCTTAGCCAATTATCCTTATCGACTGATTATTCCTGCTATTGCCATCTTCCTAATTGTCTTAGGTCTCAATCTTTTAGGCGATGGCCTCAGAGATGCCTTTGATCCCAAGTTAGTGAAATAGGAGGAAACGAATATGTCAGAAATAATTAAAAACGAGCATCTGCTCGAAGTTAAGAATCTTCATGTTTCTTTCAAAATCATGGCTGGAAAAGTAGAAGCCGTCAATGGTGTCTCCTATACCCTTGATAAAGGGAAAATTCTCGGAATAGTCGGAGAATCAGGTAGTGGAAAATCAGTTTCTTCTTATTCGATTATGAGAATTCTCGATAAAAACGGAACTATCGATCAAGGAGAAATTCTCTTTGATGGTCAGAATCTCATCAACCTGAGTGAAAAAGAAATGATGAAAATCCGAGGAAACCGCATCGCAATGATTTTCCAAGATCCAATGTCCGGACTGAATCCGGTTTATACTATTGGAAATCAGCTGATTGAGGCGGTCAGAACCCATCATAAGGAAATGCCAAAGAAGGAAGCCTACCAGAAATGTGTTGATATGCTGACTTTAGTCGGATTCAACGAACCGGAAAAAAGAATGAAACAGTACCCCTTTGAATTCTCAGGTGGCATGCTTCAGAGAGCTATGATTGCCATGGCCCTAGTCTGTGATCCTGATCTGTTGATTGCCGATGAACCGACAACCGCTCTTGATGTCACCATCCAAGCCCAGATTCTCGATCTCTTGAAGACTTTACAGGAAAAACTTGGAATGGCCATTATCATCATCACCCACGATTTAGGTGTTGTTGCCCAAATCTGCGATGAAGTTGATGTCATGTATGCCGGAAGAATTGTCGAAAGCGGAACCGCGGATGAGGTTTTCTATCATCCAATGCATGAATACACCAAAGGACTTTTGGAATCTGTTCCTACACTTAATAGAAAGGAATTGCATCCAATCAAAGGCAATCCAATCAATCTGCTTTCCTTACCCAAAGGCTGTCCTTTCTCACCGAGATGTGATCACTGCATGAGAGTCTGCATTGAGAAATATCCTGACTCATTAACATTGAATGAAAACCACAACTGCTCCTGCTGGAATGCTGTCAAAGCCCTTCAGGAAAAAGGTGAAATCGATGTTACTCAGCCCGGAACCGGAATCAGCCTTGAGCAGAAATCATTAGTTTCAGACAAGAAAGAAGCCAAGATAATCAATACTATAACCAAAGGGCTTCTATCAGATAAGGAGGATGAAAATAATGAAAAACAAAAATGAATTCATAGATGATGATTTTCATCCCGTAAACGAAGATGTAATTGTTTCCGTTCAGCATTTGAGAATGTTCTTCAATGTTTCTACCGGAGGATTCAGATCTAAAGCCTTAAAAGCTGTCAATAATGTCTCCTTCGATATCAAACGCGGTGAAACTCTCGGTCTAGTCGGAGAATCCGGCTGCGGAAAAACCACCTGTGGCCGTTCAATCCTTCAACTTTATAAGCCAACTACCGGAAAGATATTCTTCAACGGAAAAGAAATATCTAACAAAAAGGACCTGAAAGAATTCCGTAAACAAACCAATATTGTTTTTCAGGATCCCTACTCCTCTCTGGACCCCAGAATGAAAGTAGCCGATATCATTGCCGAACCCTTAGATATCAATCACGGCTATAAAACAAAAGCTGAGCGTCAGCAGAAAGTCGAAGACTTAATGAAGAGAGTCGGACTAAATGCCGAACAGTCCATGAGATACGCCCATGAATTCTCCGGTGGCCAACGTCAGCGTATTGGAATTGCCAGAGCCTTAGCCCTCAATCCTGAATTCATCGTCTGTGATGAGCCAGTTTCAGCTCTTGATGTTTCCATCCAAGCCCAGGTTCTCAATACCTTCAAAGAACTCCAGAAAGAATTCAATCTTACCTATCTCTTTGTCGCCCATAACCTTTTAGTAGTCAAACACATATCCGACCGAATTGCTGTCATGTATCTGGGAAGATTAGTCGAATTAGCTCCTTCAAGTGAGATCTTCGACGATCCTCTCCATCCATATACCTACACTCTGCTTTCTGCTATTCCTGTTCCGGATCCGGAAGTTGCCCGTGAAAACCAAAGAGTGGTTCTTCAGGGTGATATTCCTTCCCCACTCAATGCACCAAGTGGATGCCCATTTAGGACCCGCTGCCCCTTTGCTACCAAGCAATGCGCAGAGTCAATGCCCGAATTAAAAGAGGAAAAGCCAGGCCACTTTGTGGCTTGCCATTATCCAGGCATTGCCAAGAGAGAAGTTGAGAAAGCTCTTGGAGAAATCACTATAGAGAAAGGAGATTAAAAGGGAATGGAGAAAAATAACCGTTAACTATTATCTCTTAGTCCTTCTACTCTGAAAGTAACGAATTCAGAGCAAATATTAGCTTATTATAGAAAGGAAAAACTTATTATGAACACGAAAAAATTTCGCTTAGCCACTATGGCTGCTCTTGCTGTTGCCGTTATTCCGACTGGATGCGTTTCTACTGCCGCTAATTCCGATCTGATTACTGTCTGCTTAGCTTCCGAGCCTCAGCATGTTGATCCCGCTTTAAACTCCGCTGTTGATGGCGGAACCATGGACCTCCATCTCTTTGCCGGTCTTTACCGTTATGTCGATAAGAACGGAGACGGCTTATCCGAGATTGCTCCTGACTTAGCCATTGATGCTGAACCAGTCAAAGCTGAAAACACTGATGGAAGTGTCAGTTATACTTTTACTCTCAGAGACGGAATTAAGTTCTCTGACGGAACTGCTATTGTCGCTTCCGATTTTGTCAAATCCTGGAAGAGAGCCGGTGGCACTGCCTTAGGTGCTGACTATGGCTATATGTTTGATATGCTTACCCGTGATGAAGAAGGCGAAGTATCCGGAGTTGAGGCAATTGATGACACTCATCTAAAGGTCACCTGCCAGGTTGAAATTCCTTACTTCAAGGAAATTCTTGCCTTCCCAGCCTTCGTTGTTCTTAAGGATGCCGATAAAGCTGATGTTGTTGATGCCACGGGTGCTTGGGCTATGACACCCGGATTTGTCACTTCCGGTGCCTATAAGATTACTGCCTGGACCCATGAAGCCAGCATCACAACTATCAAAAACGATACTTATTGGGATGCTGAAAACATTAAGATGAAATCTATTGTCTTTGCTCTCTCTGATGACACGACCAATATGCTGACAAACTATGAGAATGGTTCCTATCAGCTTATTGATGATATGCCGTTAGCTCAGCTTCAGACTCTCAACAAGAGAGATGATTATCATCTCAATGGACAGTTAGGAACTTATTATGTCAGTTTCAACATGGATTCACAGAAATTCAATGCCGTTGCGACTACTGAACCCGAACGTGAAAAGGTCAGACAGGGTCTTGGACTTCTGATTGATCGTAACAACATTGTCGATAATGTTGCCCAAGGCGGACAGACTCCAGCTAACTCCTTTGTTCCTTCCGGACTCACTGATGCTGATGGAACCAGCGAATTTGTTTCTAAGAATGGTGAAGACGGCAAAGGCGGCGGATACTATTCCGTCAAGGCTGATGACTATTCAGCAAATGTCGCTGAAGGCATTGCTCTTCTTAAAGAAGTTGGCTATGCCTATGATGAGACAGCCAAGAAATTCACCAATTTCCCCTCTTTGGAATACATCTACAACACCAGTGATTCCCATAAAGCCATCGGTGAAGCCATTCAGGCTGATTTAGCTGATGTCGGCATCACCCTCGAACTTCAGAATTCTGACTGGAATGTCTTCCTTGATACCAGAAAGAAAGGTGACTTCGATATTTCCAGAAATGGCTGGTTAGCCGATTTCAATGATCCAATCACCTTCCTGGATATGTGGACTACTTCTTCCGGAAACAATGACTGCCAGTTCGGAAAAGATGATAAGATGGGCCATTCAAATGGTTTAGCTACTTATGCTGGCTACTCACTTGATTTGGATGATGACGGAACTTTAGAAGCTGGTGAAACCGGTCTGACCTGGGCTCAGTCATATGATGCTGGAATTGCTGCTGTCAAAGCTAGCGGTGACTCAGCTTTCAGATATTCCTTGATGCATAAGCTGGAAACCCTGCTTATGTCTACAGGTGCTATCTGCCCTGTCTACTTCTACACCGATATTTATCTCTTAAAAGAGAATGTTAAGGGATTCTACTATTCTCCTCTTGGCTATAAGTTCTTCATGAATACTACTATCGAAGCCTAACAGGAAAGCCAGTACTCCAAAAGAGCTACTGGCTTTTTCAGTTTTTGTGGGTGTTTTCAGTCTATACTTTGTCTTTTGAGAGGACTATAATATAAATATATTAATTATCTTGTTTAATTGATAATATTTTATAATCATTTGTTGATTTAAAACCGCTCAAAGAATATAATATCGAGTACATGCGTTTTTTGTGCGCATTAATTTAATGGAGGATTATCGTTATGAGAAGAACTTACCAGCCTAGTAAAATCAAGAGAGTCCATAAGTGTGGATTCAGAGCAAGAATGGCCACCAAGAGTGGCAGAGCCATCTTATCCAGAAGAAGAGCTAAGGGCAGAACTAACCTCACTCAGGCCTAATAACTTATTAGGTTTTTTCGGCATAAATTAATGAAAACAGAGTACAGAATTAAGAAATCACAAGATTTCAAGAAAGTACTGGATTACAGAGGTTTAGCTGGAAAAAGCGAGATTGCATCCGTTTATTTTGCTCCTAACGAAATTGATCATGCTCACATCGGCATTTCCGTATCTACTAAAGTCGGAAATGCTGTTGTCAGAGCTAGGGTGAGACGACAAGTCAGAGCCATAATCAATCTCACAGACGTACTTAACCAACCATATGACATTGTTATCATTGTTCATAAAGGTTTCCTGAATAAAACTTTTCAGGAAAATGAAGAAAGTCTTTCGTCATTCTTCAATCGTCTTAAGCAAAAAGCCCTAAAGGAGAAAAAATGAGAACACACTCAAATAAGTTTTTTAAGAGGCTAATGATGACAATGTCTGCCGTCATTGCTTTTTTTGCATTATCAGGTTGTACTAAATCTTTTTGTTCTAATCAGGACAAAGCTAATCAGATATTTGCCTACTACGGTGATTTATTCAATGATTCTACTCAGGTAACTGATGGCGATGAATCAACCGACAATCTAGAAAAGCAGGCCACCAACCGTAAAACCCTTTATACCACCATCACCGGAACCACATACGGCTACTCCCTTCCTCAAAAAGAATTTAACAGCTATATCTCTAGTAAAGTCACTGAAGCTGTCAGTTCCACTTCTGTCTACTGGACCGATGGAACTTTTGCTTCCCTTGATGCCACCTCAGCTTCGACTGTTGCTAAACATGTTGCCATGTACGCCGGTATCACCTATTCCGAATCAGGTAAGCCTGAAAAGGTAGCTGATGTCTGGACCAACTTTGATTCCTGGTACTTAGCCAGTCTCGATGATGAGAATATCGGACCTCTTATTGCTCCCTCTAGCGGCTATATATCTACTTTCAAGGGTTTAGTCAATGGCGGAATTTCCGGAAATACTGCTTGTATCTCTCCCACCGATCAGACTTTCAATCAAAATGGATCTTCCATCTATATTGAAGGAAAGACCTGGGGACAGGCCTTCAGCGAATATGGTTTCTTAGAAGGTTTATTTGTCTGGCCGTTATCCTTCATCGTTCACTCTATCAGTGAAGGTATGGGAAATACCGGTTGGGCTCAGATTCTTGCCATCTTCGTTGTTACTATCATTGTTAGATTATTTACAGTTATTTCTACTGTTATTCAGTCCAAGACTCAAATCAAACAGCAGAGAATTCAGCCTCAGCTTAACGCTCTTCAGGCAAAATATCCTAATTCCAATACTGATAAGGATCAAAGACAGCAGATGTCAATGGAACAGGCTGCCATCATGAAGAAGAACAAGGTTCATCCTCTTCTTCCAATGCTCTTCCTTATTATTCAGTTCCCTCTCTTCATTTGTGTCTGGTCTGCTTTACAGGGATCAGCCTCATTGGCTAGCGGAAGCTGGTATGGATTATCATTGACTACTGTCGTTTCCACCTGTTTCACCAGCTTTGCTTCAACTCAGGGTGCTATCGTCGGTATCCTTATCTTCCTCTTCATGACTGTCTCCAATGTTCTCTCCTCTCTCACTACTCAGATGTTCACTTCTTGGAGAACTAAGAAATTCGGTGCTGTCGGTCAGATCAGTGCTCAGCCTGCTGAAGGAAGCATGGACCCTGCCAAGACTGGAAAGATCATGACCTATGTCATGATGGCCTTCATTGTCTTCATGGGTTGGAGCTTACCTGTCGGTATGGGTATCTACTGGATCTTCGGTGCTGTTATCTCTATCGCCCAAGCCCTCCTCATGGAAGTTCTTCAGACCAGAAGCCGTCATAGATTAGCCGCCTCCATCGGAGATGGAACTAATCTTGCCGCCATCAGAAGAAGTAAACGTCATCAAAATATCTCATCAGATAAAAAGAAAAAAGAGGGAAAATCAGATAAACCCCTCTGGAGGTAATAAATATGATTAAGAATGAAGGAAAAACTGAAGAAGAAGCAGTCAAGAAAGCCTGTGCAGATTTAGGCGTCGAAGATGCCAAAACTCGTAATTATC
>JBAXZU010000055.1:0-11507 GCA_041670225.1 Bacilli bacterium
AGTGAGAGGCCACACTCCCTGACCCTCTCATATGCTGGATGCTCACAGTCGATGTGGCTGAGGGTAGGGAATCTTCCGACTACGGTTCCTTCATCTTTGTTCTTAAGATCAAGAGGAATAGTATTTTCTTCATTAGAAACACCAGATGTTTTCTTTTCAATTTCAGGTGATTCTGCATTCGGAACGATAATTTCAGGCTGCTTTGTGAGTGATGGATTGACCATAATCTTATTCAGCTTTTTCAGGCGCTTTCTTTCTACCTTTTCAGCTTTTTTCATTTGTTTCTTGCTAACAAGTCCAGCCTCATACATATCCTTGCGGAATCCCGCAACAATAGTAGTAGAGGTAGCGGATGAAAAGGAAATTGAGACAGCAAAAAGAATGAAAACAACACAAATAATGATTATGTAGATTTTTATGGCATCAACGCTTAAAAGAAGATCAATGATTTCATTTCCAGACATCACTTTTCCTCCTCATCTGTAGTAGTATCATCAAAAAAGTCGGATAGAGAATTACTTAGTGAATCACGAACATCATGTGGTTGACTAACCTCTTCGGTATTTGTATCAGCTTCAGTAGGTGCATCATCGGTCGGAATAGTTTCCTCTTGGGATTCATCTTCAGAAAGAGTTTCATCATTGGTTTGATTCACTTCAGGATTAGTTTCGTAAACTTGTTCCGTTTCTTCATCGGTATCATCAGAAACACTATTATCTGATAATGATTCAGTTTCAGGAATACTGATACTGTTTTCTAAATCACTATTCTCGTTCTCAGGCTTTACAAGAGTCTCATTCTTTTCATCCTCAGTGCTTTCAACTCCATTAGAATCAAAAGCTTTGTCTTCTTCACCAGTGATTGGATAATCCTGACTTTCATTAGGAACTTGGGAAGTATTTTCCGGATTGACGTTAATTGATTCTTTTTCTGAATTTCCGGAACTTTGATCTTCTTCGATAACATAATCTTTTTTATTAGCTTCAGGTAAGATTGTTTCAGCGGCAATGGCACTGACACAGTTTTCAACCATCAGGCATGACAAGTGAAAGTCAGAGAACTTAGAAAAAGATTCTGTAAGAATTGTCAGCATTCTTCCATCATTGGCAAGTTCTTTGTTTTCAGAGACAAAACAAGGAATAAGAGTCTTTGAAACCAATAAATCAACGACATTATCGAGATTTTCATCATTGAGACAAAGACCGATATACCTCTCCATGTTAGATAATCTATCGCTAAGTAATCCACGTGTATCCTCGCCATACACCGCTTTATAGAAGGCATCAAAACACTTCCAGTCTTCTTCCGCAAGATGATGGTCTTCAGCCATCTTATTGATCCAAGCAAAGTAATCATCGGAAATGATTCTGTATTCATTTTCGAATTCAGATTTCTGAGATAACGACTGCAACGGGATATTTGAATTAATCGAAAAATCAAGTAGATAATTAGGTGCAGAGAGATAGGCGGCTTCTTTTTCTACAAACACAATGAAGAAAACATTTCTGGTAACCAGTATTTCTTTACCGGAAACATTTATTGAATTTTCATTATTCTTATCCTTAAGAACAACTGAAATTGACTGAGTAAAAGCTTGAGGAATTGTTTGGCAGTTTAATCCCTTAATTCCCACAAATACTAAAGAATCAGTGTCATCGGAAACCCTAGAAAGGAAATCAGTCAGCTCAGGATTAGAAAGAATTCCGTCACTAAGCTGTTCATCCTTGAAATCGAAAGTCTTTCCTCTTCCGGAAAAAGCTTTCACTAAAGCGGAAAGAAATTTCTTCTGCTGGTTTTCTTCGATGCCTAAAACAAAGAGCAAACGGCTATAGGCCATCTGATTAATGAATAATGAAATATTCTCTTTATTGCCAGCAAGTAAGGATTCAGACTCTAAAGCCTGAGAAAAAGTCAGTGCCAGTTTTTTAAGGGAGAAATCTTTAAGCTCAGGCAACTGAGTGAAATCCAAATCCGGGATATTTTCGGATTCTTCGACATCAGCACTTCCCACATTTGACTCACTTTCATCAACTTTAGTTTCCACTTCTTCAGCTAAAGGAACTGATTCATCCTCAGTAATAGTATCGGATTTATTGGTTGATAAAGCCTGATTAGGATCAGCAATTTCGGTCTTAATCGTTTCGTTCGTATCAAAATCCTCATTTTGAATAACAAACCGACTTTTATTTTTAATGATGAGCAAACCGATTCCGATAAAAACAGACAGTAAGCCTAGGGTAAGGATACAAATAGAAAGAGGCTTATATAGAGTTACATAGTTTTCATAATTCATAAAGAGGAGATCAAGAACAATGAAAATGACACCTAAAAGAAGCGTAATCACACCAAAAGTCTTAGATTTTCCCAGAGAAGAGACTTTAGAGGATTTTTCAATATCATCTTGATGAATCACTTCAACTTTCTTGACATCATCAAGAAAATCAGGATCATCATATTCTTCTTCAAGGAGACTATTCTTAAGCTGATTTATTTCATCATTTTCCATTTCAATTTCTCCTTAATACCTACTTACACAAATGTCATCAAAATTAAGGGAAATACCATTCGAGATTGAAAAATTCAGGGAATATCCCAAATCCTGCTGAAGATAGAAACTAAAATAGACAGCAGAAGGATTATCCATTGGTTGATCAAAAACCACATAAGAGGAATCGGTATTTCTAACCATCTCAAGCTTAATGCTCTCGGTGATATCAAATTTTATTTCAAAGGCAACAAAAATATCTTCATCAGCAGAAAATTTCACGGTTGAGGATTTCGAAAGAGAGAGATTAAAATCGTTGTTTCCGAATGCTGAAGATAAATTCAAAGAATCACCAACAAAAGCACGTAAATATTGGCAGTCATCGGAAGTGGTTTTTCTAATGGGGAAAGTCACTTCATTTTCATTAAAATTCTTACCATATCCAGTACCGTTTTCGGTAGGAGATGGATCTTGAATAATTTTAAAATCAAAAGCCGCAAATTCAAATAGACGGTCATTATCGGAGAGAATATATTCGAAAGGGGACTTAGAAGTAGGTTTAGGTGTTTTCAAATAATAATTAATCAGTGAATCACCAATATTGTTCTTAGTCAGGGCAGAATCAAGGAACAAAGACCGGGTCTCAGGATATTCAAAAGCAAATTCAGAAATCACACTGACGGAGGCAGGAATAACGGCAGTTTTGATGGCGGTATTTTGGAAAGCCTGAGAACCAATAGACAAAACATTTGTAAAATCATAAGAGGTCAAGCTAGTACAGTTTAAAAATGCTTGGCTTTCAATAAAATAACCGTCGGATTTAGAAATACTGAAGTCACTGAGCTTTAAGCAGTTTTGGAAAGCTCCGGCCGAAATTGTGTTGCCATACATATTGGCAATAGAGACACTGCTTAAATACTTGTTAGAAGGGAATGAAGAAAGTTCACCTTCAAACTTGTTAATGCTAAGAGTAACAAGAACCCAATTATCATCGAAATCAATAAACGAGTTAAGTATTGAAGAATCAGCCCGAGACAAAAAGACGTCAGAAACATTTGGGCAATATGACCAAAGAACACCAGTGTAATTAATAGACGAGGCATTCACGGAAATTGAAGATAGGACTTCACAATTGAAAAAAGGAATACCTGAACAGCTTAAGCTTCCCTCATTGTACCCAATAGCAACACTGCTAAGAGAACTGCACTCTTCAAATACCTTATCACCAAGATATGTGAGTTTGGGCAGATTCACAATTTCTAATGAAGAACATCCCTTGAAAGCACCATCTTTGATAGCTTTAACATCTTCAAAATCAAAGTTTACTAAAGCATCACAGCCAAAGAAAGCAAAAGGCTCAATAGTGAGACCACTGGCAATGCAATCCACAGAATTGATTTTCATCGACTCAAAAGCATATGGTCCTATTGTTTTAACCGGATATCCCCCAATAAAGGAGGGAATTGAAACATCAGCATTTGAACCAGTATACCTAGTGATAGTGGCATTTCCTTCACTGTCATATTTATAATTAAAATTGTTGGAATTCAGAGTTTTATCAGGCTCAGAAACAACCAATGAAGTATTGAGATAGAAGGGTAAAATACCAACACCAATAGCCAATAAGCAAAACAAAGGAGAAATAATACTTAATCTTGGTTTGTATTTTTTCTGGAAAAGAGCTTTTGACTGATGGAAATCTAGCTCCTGTTCCACAGATTCTTCGGTTTTTTCAGGAATGACAAACTGATAATTGAAACCTTCAGTCTCAAGAGGAACAATAATTGGATAATTTATCCGAACTGATTTCTTTTTGCCTAAAACCAAATTCGGAAGTTCGGCTTTGAATTTCTTAATGAGTACCTTATCTTTGTCATAAAGAGACAAGATAAATATTGGAGAAACAATTTTGGTTTTTCCGTTATTTGTCAAAGAAAGGAAAATATATCCCCTTTTTTCATCACGATATAATTCGAAGGAATCAATCAATGAATCTTCGCATTTTGAAAAAACAACACGTTTTATTAATTCAGGTTTATTCATGATTGGTAACTTCTTTCTGAAGATAATCTTTATTTGCGTTTATTGTTAAAAAATAGCCAAATACGGAAACTAAAGCTGATACACCTAAGATAATAAAAATAACCCATGTGAATTTTAGATTCATAATATCCTGAACAGAATCCTTTAACCTAAAACACAGATAAGCATAAACAGCTGAGAAAGAAGCCAGAGCAACAAAAATAAAGGTAAAGAGAAAACTAATTTTGATTTTTGTCTTGTTGATTTTGAGTAATCTATTAGAATTTCTTCCCTTGATGTCTTCAATAGTCCTCACAGAAATTGAAAAAGTCTTTTTAGGAATTTCAACCATTCTCATCTCAGGATTGGAAACAGTGATGAATCTGACATTTTTATCTTCCAACAATTTCCCTTTTTTAGTGAAACAGATAATCTCCAAGGTACAAGCTTCTACTTCTTCATTGAAATGAAAAGTCACAATATGTTTCTTTGATTTCTCATCAACCAATATTTCATAAGAGGAAAAAATATCTTTACAGGAATCATCCGCCTGAAAAGAATCTTTTCCAAGTGAAACATCCAGCTTGCCTGAACTCATGGAGGCTTTTAAACTCATTTTGGGAATGATAAAGGCGCCTAGAAAATACAAAACAAGTGCTATACTGGCAAAAATAATTACGTAGGTAATGTAATTCATTTTTACTTATCCTTTGCAGTTAAATCAATCGTATTTTCTTCATTCTCATCATCAATAGGACTGATTTTAATAAATGTCGATTCATCTTTTCCACTAGGATAAAGAATAGTGTTAACTCCAGCAGAAGCACAATTATCAATCAAATAAAACAGGGAAAGTTCCCAGGAAATCATGAGGGCTGGTCCGAATAGAATTCCTATAACGCCAGCAGCCAGTAATTCAATAGCCATTACAATAAATGATTCAGCAGATATCACTGGGAATGAGGAAATCACAAATCCCATTAAAGAACAGACTAAGATAAATACGCCAACAATCAAAGCTAAAAAGAGAATGATAATAACAATTTGGAAAAGACTCATAAAAAACTGTTTGACTCCAGTTTTGTTTAAAGTCGAAAAAGAATTAAAGAAAAGATCACCCAACCCAATATCAGGATTCTTTGAGGCAATAAAGCCACCTATTTGGAAAAGATACACACAGGCAAAAAGAATCACAACACAAATCAATGCTGACGGAACAAATGAAAGAAAGAAAATCGGATCCGAAACTACTGTTCCGGCCATTCCAGTTGCAAAATTGGTTGAAATAAAATAAACGAGAAGACCAATAAGACCAAGGATAACAGTTATGCATAAAAAGCCAATTCCCAAAAGGACATCAAACATCAAAAGAGTAAAATACGAATGACAGTTATCTGAATCATCAAACGATTTAGAAAAAATAGAATCATTTGTTAAAGATAGAGTTCTCAGATAGTGATAGTTTTGCCGTTGATATATCGGAAGAAGAAAAGGAAAGGCAATTGAAAAAATTAAAAACGGAATGGAAATCCACTTAAGAAGATATTTTCCAAAATGAGATCCCATAAACTTAAAAGCCTTCTTTTGACCTTTTAAAATACATAATTCCTTTTTAGGTAACATAGCAATCCTCCATTGGTCAATTCCTAAAATCCATCCAGCTGCAGTGTTAATATATATATATATATTACTACTAACAACACCTTACTACAAGTGACAAAAGTAACTAGTCTCACAAATTTTTTTGCTTTTTTATCATATGTTTTTCTTTTTGTTTCATATTTCTTCAAAAATTGTTGATATGTTATTCGTGGTTGATTTTTTCAGAATTATTTTTCTCTTAAAATTTATTCATCAAATCAAATAAACAAATGTTAGGCGACTTTGATAATTACTAAAAAATGTTTATTAGATTCCGGATTAAAATATTTTTTTAAAAAACAATAAAACAATTTTTTTATTTAATTACTGATTAATGAAATCACCTGGTTTATAATCATTACAATATTAACCTAAGGAAAGGAATTAATTTATGAAAATCAACATTTTAGCAATCATTATCGGGATTTCAGTCATCGCCTGTCCAATACTTTATGCCTGCGTAGGTCCTTATCTTGATCAGAACCAGATTGAAACTCTAATTATCTTACTGATAATCATGGGAGCCAGCGGTCTATTCTGCTTTATTGTTGGTGAATTATCACACAACAATTCTCAAATGGACAAGCTTTGGAGTCTTCTCCCTGAAATCTATCTCTGGATTATCGCCTTCAAAGGCGGAATGTCACCAAGATTAATTGTAATGGCTAGTCTTGCAACCCTTTGGGGAATACGATTAACTTTCAATTTTGCCAGAAAAGGAGCTTATCACCTTAAATTCTGGGAAGGCAAAGAAGACTATCGTTGGTCGGTTCTCAGAGAGAAAAAAGAGTTTCAGCCCCATTGGAAATGGATGCTTTTTAACTTCCTTTTCATTTCCTTATACCAGAATCTTTTAGTTCTGATTATTACCCTTCCGGCTTTAGTCTCCATGAACTCTGTTCAGGCCTTTAATGCCATCGATTATGTAGCTGCCGGTTTCATGTTATTCTTCATAATTTACGAAACTATTGCCGATGAACAGCAGTGGAGATTCCAAAAGAAGAAATGGGCGATGATAAATTCCGGAATGAAACTAGAAGAACTCCCGGAGCCTTACAATAAAGGCTTTAATACTACCGGTCTTTGGAATGTCAGCAGACATCCAAATTACTTAGCTGAACAATGCACCTGGATTTCTTTATATGTTTTTAGTATTGGTGCCGGAATCGGTGTCTTCAATTGGAGCATCATTGGTGCCCTGTTACTCATTGTCTTATTCCTCGGAAGCTCAATGTTTGCCGAAAATATTTCTTCAGCAAAATACCCGGAATACCCGGATTACATGAAGAAGACATCAAAGTTCTTCCCCTGGAAAAAATACAGGAAATAGTAATTCCAAATTTTGGTCATCCAAAAAACGAATAACAAAAAATCTTATTTAGAAATATTTTTAATGTGAATAAATTTTTCTATTCCATTCTTTAGTCGGTTCATTCCTTCTTCGACAGTAGCACGAGGACAGGCCACATTCATGCGGATGAAGCCATCCCCTGTCTTTCCATAAGAAGAACCCGTAGAGACAAGAAGCTTAGCTTCAGAAAGAAGAAAATCAGTCAATTCTTTTGAATTCTTAGCAATACGTGAGACATCAATCCAAAGCAGATAAGTAGCCTGACCAGAAATCAGTTTTATCTGCGGAATATTTTTGGAAATATAATCGCCGACAAATTTTCGGTTACCAAAAATATAAGTCCTAAGTTCATCTAACCATTGGCGTGAATCATTCAAGGCAGCAATAGCACATGGACAAGAAAGGATATTGGGTTCAGCAACTTCATCAGTGTTTATTTGTCTAACAACTTTCTTTCTTAAATCAGGATTGGGAATAACAATAGCACTTGTCTGAATCCCAGCCAAATTAAATGATTTTGTAGGAGCAATACAAGTTACAGCGATATCTTTATTATCCGGATCAGCTTCAATAAATGGGATATAGGATCTTCCCGGAGCAGTTAACTCACAATGGATTTCATCACTTAAAATCACCACATTATATTTCTTAGCAATCTTTCCTAACTGGGCAAGTTCTTCTTTTGACCAGATTCTCCCTACTGGGTTATGAGGACTACAGAAGATACAAAGTGAAGTCTTTTTTTCTGAAAAGGCTTTTTCAATTCCTTCAAAATCCAAGTAATAACTCTCACCATCAAAAATCAAAGGAACTTCTAAAGGAACCCTTCCATTATTGACAATTGAATTATAGAAAATATTGTAGACAGGAGGAAAAACCACTACATTGTCGCCAACTTCAGTAAGCTTTCTAACACTGCTTGAAATTGTCGGAACCACACCCAAAGAAAAAACCAGCCACTCCTTCTTTAATTGGCAGTGATGGCGTTCACGATAAAAATTTATATAAGCCTGATACCATTCATCTCCGGGTTCAGAATATCCGAAAATCCCTTGAGAAATCCTTTCATCCATAGCTTTTCTGATGGCAGGAGCTGTCTTAAAATCCATATCCGCCACCCACATGGGAAGAACATCTTCCGGGACATTCCATTTCAGTGAACCAGTATTTCTTCGGTTATTCAGAGAATCAAAATCATAGGTCATGGAACAAGCCTCCTATCTAACTTCAATAATTGTTTTTGATTTATCGATTTTCTCATCGTCAAAGATGATTTGTCCTATTCCCTTAGCTGAGATAAATCCTGATTTTGGATTCTTCACGCTATCTATAGAAGTAACAATTTCAGCTCTGATATTTTGGCAGTATTCAAAAGCTAAATCAGTATCAATTACCTGACAGTTTATTAAGGTAATTCCATCCTGATAACAAAAGCCCTGATGAGATTTGATCCGACAGTTTTCCAAAACAATATTCTTGCTATTCCAGGCAAAATACTCGCCTTCAATAGTTGAATTGACAATCCTGATATCTTCACAGTTCCAGAAAGCATCTTTAGAAATCAGTTTACTATCCTGAATAAGAATATGTTTGGCACCATCAAAAGGATAATCACCGGTTAGATTCAGATTACGGATTTTCATATTTGAGGAACCCATTCCGAAATATGAACCATTTTTGGCAGTAATGTTTTCTAAGACTACTTCATCATTCCACCACAAGGTTTCCTCAGCATCTGAAAAATCGATATTTTTCAGACTGATTCTCTGACATTTTCTAAATCCTTTAGGAGCAATAAAGTCAATGTTTTCAAAGGAGCTGTCTTGTGTATACCAGATTCCAGCTCTTCCCATCTGTTCAAACCGTGAATCCCGAACCTTGATTTGCTTTCCATACCAAAGAGGATATTTCCAACCGAAAACAGTATTGGAAATTTCGAGTTCGCAAGCTTCCTTAAGAGGAGACTCACCATCATCAAATACGCAATTATCTATTTCTGATTGACTGGTTTGGAATAAAGCTCTCTCGCCAGTAAAGTGCTGATTATTAATTTTTTTCATGACTTGAATATTGTAATCCTTCTTTCATTAAAACAGTATCATTATGCACCATAGAGTTTACTCTAAGTCAATACCTTTTATTTTTTTAAGTTTAAATCTGGTTTTATTGTCTTTGTTTTACACCTAAGACAAAATATAATATAGCCATGCAAGAAAAAAAGAATGATGTCAAGAAGATTGTCATCAAAGCAATAACCGTGATTTTCACTCTCATCAGTCTCGTCCTGATTGGGTACTTTCTCTTCACCAGCCTGGGCGGTGAAAGCAAGATAGTCAATTTCCTTCAGTCCTGGGCTAAGAATAACTTTTATGTGGCAGCAATTCTTTTTGTCATTCTTTCACCATTAATCAATATTATTCCGGGAATCTCATCAATGTTCTTTATCAGCCTGGGAAACATTCTTTTCAATGATCAGACTATCAAAGGAATGGCTACCGCTTTTATAATAATTGGTCTCAGTGTACTGATTACCTCTTCCCTACTTTTTCTGATTGGAAGACTAGCCGGAAAACGTTTAGTAGAATGGATTATTGGAAAAAAAGCCAGCAAAGAAGCTATGTATTTTCTTACCGTCGGTGGCAAGGCCGCTCTTCCGATTGTTTACCTTTTGCCAGGATTTCCGGATGACACCATTTCCATGGTCGCCGGAATGACAGATATGTCCTTCATGTATAACTTTATCTGTTCGCTTATATTCCGGCTTATTGGCGTCTTAGTATTAACTGTCTTTGGTTCCGATTTCATCCCCTTTGACAAGTTCACCCCTCTTATCTGGTTCTTAGCAATTGTAGGATTATTGATAATCGGATCCCTATTGGTTTTCATCAGTTTCCGTTATTATCAATATCTCAGAAAGAAATCAGAAGGAGTTAAGTATTATCTGATTAAAGGTCTGAAATTAAAAAGCAGGCACTAAGCCTGCTAGAAATCTTAGAATTCTATTTCTTTAATCAGAGAATCATCAAGTAAATCAAGCAATCTGATTCCTTTATCATTCATGACCATATAACTATGATGGTCATCTTTAGGAAGTGATATTGAACCTGGGTTAGCTAAGATAATACCATCTTTTTTCTCAAGAACTGAAATGTGAGTGTGTCCCTGGAAAAAGATATCATATTTTCCCTTAGGAAGATTATCAAAAGAATAGTGATGTCCATGGGTAAGAATCATTTCTTTGCCGAGAAGAGAAACATATGCCATTTCTGAAATGGGAAATTCGCTGACCCAAGTGTCAACTTCACTTTCACAGTTTCCTTTAACAGCAATAATTCTATCAGCGTAAGAGTTGCAAAGCTGAACTACTTCTTTTGGCGAATACTCTTCCGGAGGAGTATTTCTCGCTCCATTATAATAAAAATCACCTAAGAGAATAATTTTGCCGGCAGAAAACTTTTCCGCTTTGCCAAAAAACATTTCAGCATATTTTTTTGATCCGTGAATATCACTTCCGATTAGAATGTTCATTATTAATTGTCCTTTCAATAATCCAGAAAATGGACTATTTCACCTGTTTCGATATCCTTAACTTTAAGCCCGGTATCAGTCATCTCCAAATAGGAATGGTTATAATCCCGTGGACAGGCCAAACTACCAGGGTTAGCAATGATTTTTCCATCACTTTTAGTAATTATCTGCGACATATGGGTGTGACCGGAAAGAAAGATTCCGTAAGGCTGAGTGTAATCATAGGGCGTATAGTAATGTCCGTGAGTCAGAACAATGAAACGTCCAAAATCATAATCAAAGGTGATAGGAGGCATAGGGAACCTGGCTAAATCCGTCTCATCAAAAGAATCACAGTTTCCTGAAACAGCCAAGATTCGGTCATGAAGAGGATTCAGCAACTCAATTGTCCGATAACCTATATCACCCAGAAGAAATAGTTTGTCATATTTTTCTTTTTGGAAAATTTCAATTGCCTGTTTTGTGTAGATGACATCACCA
>JBAXZU010000056.1:0-11291 GCA_041670225.1 Bacilli bacterium
TATTCTTGATCCAATTGATGATGTCATTATTTTTCCTCCAGGAAAGAAAACTTTTTCAATATTTAAAATAATATATACCTATTGATTATATCAAAAAACTCAAAAGTCATTACCATTTGAATTTTTAATATTCTGTGATGATGGCAACCATCCTACGAATCTATCGGAGTTCAATGCGGTTATATACTCTGGAACTGAAGCTTCTTGCTCAAATACCACGGCTGTAGTCTATATTGCCTTCCCTGGGACAGAAGGTTGCGATCTGAACAGTACTTCTCCTTATAGCGATAGCACTAAAACGGAACTGGAACTGACTGTAAATAAAAAGAATACGATAGTTTTCGCTAAAGCGCATTGCGGCAAGGTATTAATCGTGGCTTTTTTTATGCTGCTGATTGCAATCAGTTTTGGGAATTAATTGATAAAGTTACAAGAGGGAAAAATAAAAAATCAGTTTTATGGATTTAAAAAATTGGCTCAGAGATAACGAACGAGGGAGCAATAAAACTAAAGAAAAAAAGAAAATTGTTAAGAAACTCAAGAAAAATTTGAAAAAATACCACATTGCTATCGCGAATATTATTAAAGAATGTGAATTCAATAGTGATGGAGTCGCTTTGGTTTCAAATATCAAGGATTATTAAAAAATCAAAAATTAACCTAGTTGTAGTAAATAGCGAATTTGTTCTTGCTCTTTGGAAAAAATATTTTTCGAACATATGTATTATTGTTAAAGAATTAGCAAGTCCTTCACCAGCAAATAGGATGAAAAAGGAATGTAAGATCTTAAATTGGCATAAAGAAATTGACCCATATTTATTAATAACACCGAAATGATTAAAAACGTTTTTTGTTTTTCATAATTTTTATCAGTGTTTATTGCAATTTTTTTTACGCAATCGAAAGTAAGTTGGTAAAGCAAGATTCAAATAATGAGCTGGCTCCTATCATTATCGGAGCGTATTAAAGCTGAGAAAAAATATTAAATACGAGAAATGGAGTCCGATAAGTATTAATCAATCATCTATAAGGAGGAAAAAAGCTTCTGCATTATCAAAAGTCTTTTTTGATGGTGCAGAAGCAAATAGTGGTTGATTAGATAGTTTTAATGAAAAGCAACTTGGAGAGTATTGTAGAAATAATAAGGGAAAACCGGGTCTCCGTGATCGTAATCGGCGACGGTGTAGCAGAGATTGTTGAGGCTGGTATCTGTTCCGTATGAAAAAGTGTCTTTTTGCTCGGCCAGATAAGCCATAAAGTCTCTGATTCCTGGCATATCAGTGATGTTTCCACTGGCAGCATAGATGAAGAATTTCTTACCTGAACTATTATTAATAGTATCTTTCATCTGTTTGAAGGCTGCTTCTTTATTTAGAGTGACGGAAGAAGGATTGAAAGAATCAGCTAAAGCGAAAGCGGACATCGGAAGGTAGTATTGGAAATAGTTGAAATTCTGATTGAACTGAGCCCAGGTGAACATGCCTCCGCGTGAATATCCTGAGATGGCTCTATGTTCTCTGGTGGCCTTCAGATTCTCATCTGAAGTGTTCTTATTGGCGTAGGTGTTATATTTGCTTTCAATAAGAGGCATAATGTCTTTTCGGAGTTCCAAATAGAAATTAGCTGGCACGTCTACGCCTGAGTCACCGGCTAAAGAGTCAGTCTCATGGGCTTCGGTAAGATAGAAAGAAATCATGACCACGATAGAAGGAACAAGACCCCCTAAATCCGGATCGAAGAGATTATCCATCATGATTTTGTCTTTCAGATTCGGATTAGTGGTACTGATTAGATTATCGACATTCTGTTTGTTTCCATGCTCAAAATAGATGATGTTGTATTTTTTCTCGGCATTGCTTTTGTCATATCCGTAAGGCAGATAGACGTTGACATGCTTGGAAAAAACTTTGTTTTCTCCATAGACGGTGGTCTGATAATCGACTCTCTCTACAATGCCCTGTTTTTTTGAAGGAACGTCATAAGAGGAAGGAACACGATGGAAAACAGTCTTTTCTCCTTGGATGATATCTTCATGAGTAATTACTTCATAGCCTTTTTCGTCTGTCGAAGTCTGATAGACTTCCTGAGAAGATGATGAAAACTCGGATGAAGATTCCTTTACGCTTGTCGGAGATGAGGAATTACAGCCAGCAAGCATGAAAGCCAAAAGAACAGATGCTTTTAGCAGAAGAACTTTTTTCATATTAGTTTTATTGTCTTTAGTGGAAGACAACCTGAAGTGTATTGTACCAGTAATAGGAGCAGTAGAAATCCGAATGATCAAATAAAGATACTGTGAAAGCAAAATTGTTTTTGGAAGTATCTAAGCCGTAAGAGATATAATCCGTTTTTTGAGAGAGGTAATTGCACCAGGCTCTCATAGCCGGGATATCATTCTTATTGCCAGTTGAGCCATAAATGTAGAAAGACAGGTCCTTATGAGCATCAATGGTTGTTTTCATTTCAGCCCAGGAAGCTTCATTGGCTGTATCAGTACCCATCTCACCAATCTGTGAGGCGATGAACTTGGTTCCAATGCAGGGGAAAGACATCGGCAGATACCACTTGAAGTAATCTAAGTCTTGGATGAACATAGCCCAGCAGCGAGCGGAGCCTCTAGAGTAGCCGGAGAAAGCTCTATGGTCTCTGGTGGCTTTGATATTGGCATCACTGACATCGCCCGAAGCATAAGTTGAATATTTAGACTCAACCGCCGGAATCAGATCTTGGTTTACTTCCAGGTAGTAATTAGGCGGCACACTCTCGCCTTCAGAAGTGACATATCCGTCTCCTGCCAGATCCTTATCAGAATGACCGGCGGATTCTCCCTCTAGATAGAAGGTCTGGAAAACAACTAAGCATGGTTCGATTCCGCCTTTATCTTTATCAAAGAGGTTATCGAGTCTAAGCTTAGTCTCGGATTCTTCTCCTTCTTTAACCAAAGCGTCTTCTCCGCTTTTATCGCCGTGCTGAAAATACATGATATTGTATTTTTTTGCTGCATCGTATTCGTAAGGGACATAGACGTTAGCGTGCTTTGAATAAGTCACGCCATTCTCATACACATCGGTCGTATAATCAACTCTTTCAATCTTTCCCTTCTTTTCGGAAGTCTTCTGATACTCTTTGGGAATGACGTGGAACTCAGAAGTCTGGCCATCAATGACATTAGAAGTGGTGATGACCTTGAAGCCTTTGGCATCGACATCAGAGGCAGCTGACGAAACAGGAGTGATTCCGCAGCTTACTAAGAAGACAGAAAGAAGAGAGACTAACAGCATTTTTTTGCTTTTCATTGTGATTTATTCCTTTCATGTTAATGAAAAAACTAAAGGCTAAAACGAATACTTACTAAGTAAACTAAAGATTATTTCTATCGGCAATTCTCGTTTGGTTTAAACCAGGAAATCAGTAGAGTATCACTTTCCTGATTCCCCGGTCAAAGGAAACGATAATCAATCAGACTTTTTAAGGTTGTTCTTTCTTGCGTTTGACAATAGTCACAATCATCATCGTGACACTACCGGCAGCAAGGACACCAAACCCGGAGACTAATCCGATCAAAGTCACCTCCCACCATGGAGTCGAACCGACGGCATCGCAATCAGCGGTCAATCCGTTCATAGCGTTAGAATTGACGACAGTATAGAGTACTCTTTTAGCGGCTTTTCTCAAGGCTAGAGCTATCTCTGGATTGCTGCTTTCCCCTTGGAGAACTTTTGTCCAGATATCACCTGAGCAATCCCAAAGATCCGAGCCAGCCTGAAGCCCTAAACGGACTTCCATAAACGGGTTAGAATTGGAGTAATCGGTAATAGCCATACCGGTCATGCCGAACTCGCCTTTAAGCACATTGGTTAAGAGGTTCTTATCAGCCCCGGCCCAGGTAGCGCCGACACGATTGAAGGAAGTCATGACGCATTGTCCTCCATCATTCTCAACAGCCATTTGGAAAGGCTTTAGATAAATTTCTCTGATTGTCTGCTCATTAACCCAGACGGATAAGCCATCGCGGCCGGTTTCCTGATCGTTGAGGACGAAATGCTTCATATAGGCATATACACCCTTCGTTTTCAGTCCGTGAGTCTCACCTGTCAAAGCCTTGCCTGAGATGAAAGGATCTTCAGAATAATACTCGAAGTTTCTTCCACCATAAGGAGTGCGATGGATATTAGCATTAGTGCCATATAGTCCTGAATAGAGGGTTCTGCCTAACAAGGCATCATTTCCCATCAGAATACCTGTTTTTTCATAGAGATCTTTGTTAAAGGTAGCGGCGCGCAGATCCTCGGAAGGATAAGCCGTGCCTGAGCCTCCGCCAGTCAAAGTAGTTGTGAAGCCCTGGGCTCCATTTTCGTCGTGAGTAGCAGGTTTAGAAATACTTTTGATCGAGATGGTGTTATGGAAAGCTGTCGCTGCTAGACGCGAGAGTTCCGCATAAGACATCTGATCTAAGAGATCATCCCAAGAATACGACTTTCCATCGACTGTAACCTTTTCATCTAAGCCTATTCCGCGGAACTGAATGAGTTTAAGTCCATTAGCCTTTGAGAAAGTAGGCATCGTTAATCCATCAGTATTCTTTTCATAGACAGCTTTGAGAGCCTTGGAAATTGTATCATTAGCTGCTAAAGAGAAACTGGCTTTATATGTCTTGGCGGTGAAAGAAGCCTGAGGCATAGTTCCGTTCCAGTCACTTCTAGAGACATATTTTACATCGTTAGATTTATCTTCATCGATCTTGTTCAGATCAGCGTGATCAAACTGATTGGTGATTGGAGTGGAATTATTGCTCTTAGCGAAAGTAAGCGTATCAGTTCCGCCGGTCACTGCGAGTTTATAGACTAAGGAAGCCTCGCCTTTTCCAATCATTTTATTCAGATCCACCCTGCCGTTTGTCTCATCTCCTGCAGATGATTTCGCAGCGAGGATATTGTTTACAGCTTCGTGAGCGCCGTTGCCTAAGGAGAAGTAATAGTTTCCTTCATCCTTGATGTAAGTCTTTGCATTTTGGGCGTCATAAGCTTTTAAAGAATCCTTAGGAACACTGATGCCGACATCTTTGGCTTCTCCGTTGGCGGCTACTTCTACTTTAGTAAAACCAGCTAATTCTACAGCAGATTTTTCAATTCCATTTTCCTTGTCGTAGGTTGTATATGGCGATTGGAGGAAAATCTCGGCCGTGTTCTTGCCGCTGACTGAAGAATTGTTCTTCACATCGACAGTAAAGTTATAATTAGTCTTATCTTCCCCAGCAAACTTAAAGTTGCTGTATGAGAAATCAGAATAAGAGAGTCCATATCCGAACGGATAGGCCACTGTCGAAGCATAATCGTAAGTCCCGACTTTAGCGTTTCCTAAGACCTGGTCTTCATATCTGGTCTCATAATAGCGGTATCCGACGTAGATGCCTTCCTGGTAGACAGCATAGTAATTGTTGCAGCTGGCACCATAAGAAAGACCTTGGGCTGCAGCGTTAGTATATTCAGTTACAAAAGAGTTCTGCATGGCCGGCGAAGTCAGATTGTCATAGCAGAAAGTATCGACAAGCTTACCACTAGGATTGATTTCTCCTGTGAGAACCTTGCCTAAGGAATTAAGTCCGTAAGATCCGGTCTCACCAATCCAGAGAACGGCATCGATGCCGTAGTCCACTCCGCATATTTCTTTATTAACAAAATCCATCTCCAAAGGATTAGACATATTTAAAACGACAACTACTTTTTTGACGGTGTTGCTGTCTTTCAGTTCCTTTATTTTTGATAAAAGATCTTTTTCTTCCTTAGTGAGTTCCAGCTGGTTTCCGGTTCCATCCCCAGAATTGAACCACGGAATATCTCCGCCTTCGCCCCCGATTCTTCCCAGCATCACAACAGCTGCATCTCCATAGCTGGAGATTGAACCCCATTCAGTGGAAGTATATTCACTGAGCGGGACTTCTCTAACATAGGAGGTAGAATTGTCCTTGATGAGGTTATTTAGAGAGCCATCCTGGACACATCTCTTATAAGAAGAACCTTTTCCTGTCGCATAAAAATCAACAAGAGTCTGGTTAACTTCTAAGCCGGCAGAAGTGAAGGCTTCTTTAAGAGTTGGGGCATCGGGAACCGACATGCCCGAAGAGCCAGCTCCAGAAATGATGATATCTTGGCTTGTTTTACCGAAAGCCGTAACTTTAGAGCCTCTAGCTAAAGGTAAGGCATTGTTATCGTTCTTTAAAAGAGTGATTCCTTCTCCTTCGATATCTTCGACTAACTGCTTCCCGGCAGCTTTCTTTTCTTCGGCCGTTTTGTAGTCTGACTTAAAAAAGTCTTCTCCGTTGCCACTGGCTCTCGTTTCTATTTTTAGAGCAACATTGATGACTGGAGCATAACTAAAAGCAATCGGAGTCGCAATGCCTAAGACAACTGCAAAAGCTCCGAAGACGGCACTGAGAGAAAGCCACAAAGGCAAGTTGCTTTTCTTTTTCATAAACTTTCCTTTCTTATAAAATCGGTGCTTAGAAACCTAAGCACCGGTCAACCATTTTTTAGTTATTTAGCATCAACCGGAACAGTTACCATGCGGTAGGCTAAAGTCGTATCTTCTTTATCTAGAGAAGGAACTTCGATGGTGCAGGTTTGCTTCTTGCCATAAGCGGCCAAAAGTCCAGCAGCTCCGCCTTCATAGATTTCAGTCATCGCATCAGTCCAGTTGGCAGTATCAAGCATAGTAGACGAGCCTAAGATATCAGTGTTTCTTCCCCAGGCCTTGCCGTACTGAGCAACATAAACACGGCCGGCAGTATCTAACGTGACATCCAGGTGAGCGGCGATGCCGTCAGTGGAAACGATAGAAGTGTAATAACCGGTAGCGACGATAGAACGATAGCCTTTTGTCTCAAAGCCGGTAGCAATCGGGCCATAAATTTCGGTGGTAGTAGTGAGTCTGTATGACTTCTTATCTCCGAAAGTGGTCAATTCGTGATTGGTGACGATATTCCAGCCCATCTGAGCGACAGCGCTGTATTCACTGATCTCGTAGACATTCTCGATAACTGCGTTTTCTCCGCAAGAGCTTAAGCCCAGCAAACCGGAAGTAATGACAAGTCCCATCAACGCCTTCTTCATAATTTTCATCTTTAATCTCTCCTTTTTCAGCCCTTTTGGCTGTCTTTAAAAAAAGTATAGTAAGAAGAAAGCGTTTACATGTACTTTTGTCGTAGATTGGCGGCTTTCTGTCGTAAAGTGGAAATTTTTAGTTTAAAGGGAAAACAAAATTAAGGATGAAAATGTTGTCTTTAGCACTGACTTTCATCTCGCCTTGATACTTCAAAGCAATCCTTTTCATACTTTTTATGCCGAAGCCGTGATAGTCTTTATCCGTATTAGTCGTCTGTGGTAGACCTTCTTTGAAGGTCAGCTCGCCATCGTAATAGTTTTCTTCGTGAAGAATGAAGAGATTGCCGACCTGCTGTCCGTTAAAAGATATGATACGTTTATTGGGGTCATCAAGTTTTCTCACGGACTCAATAGCATTAGAGAGGATGTTGCCGAATAAAGAATAAATATCAGTCGTATCCATGAAACTAAGCGACTCTCCGTGGACCATGCAGGTAAGCTGGATTTTTTCTGATTCGCATTGGAGAGACTTTTCTCTCAAGATGACGTTGAGGGCGTCGTTGCCGGTTGAGACCGAGGAATCGTAGATCATTATGGCGTGTTCGATCTCTGAGATGTTTTTCTCGGAAGAATCTTTTCTCAGCAACCCGATCTGATGTTTTAGATCATGGCATTTGATATTGATCAGATCAATATTCTCCTTTGAAAGGCGATATTGTTCTTTCTGCTGGTGGAGCAATTCTTTATAGGTATCCACTTCTTCGCGCATGTTATCGTTGCCAATCAGTTCAAAGACAACATCAAGAATCAGATAGCAGCTGATCATAGCGTATAAAGACTCGGAAATCATCGATAACAAATCTCGGTTAGGATTGTCGTTAGTTAGCCGGGAAAGACCGGTGCAGATCAAAACAGTGATTGAAGATATAAGAAGTTTGTGCTTTTCATTGCGCTCATAAAGAGCTGAGATAGAATTCTTTTTGATCCAGAGGACAGCCATCAAGAGGCCGCATCCCATGCATAATTCTCTTATTATAATCGTTAGAGCTGTCTCTAATTCTAAGTTAGAAGTAAGATAAATGTTAACCGGGATGGTGAGCAGTAGATACAAGTTAGACATCAAATGCTGGACCGCGTAGCCGGAAGCGGTGGCCAAGGCTAAATGCAGAGGGTTTTCCTGGTAGGCAAAACACATTGTGATTAATACAGAAATATAGATTCCAATGAAGAAAAAGAATTTGAAGAAAGAATCGCCCATTTTAGTTATTCCTGAGTATCCGAAAGCATTCCCGGTCACGAGCCAATAGATAAATTCGGTTGCGAAGGAAGCAAAGATCACTGCCGCTACCAAACCCAAATATCTAAGCCAGAAGTAAGATTTCTTTAATAAGCTTTTTGAGAACAGAAAAGAAAAGGCAAAAAGTTCAATTGCCATAAGTGGGGTGGCAAACCAAGAGTTGAAGACTGCCATCTTAGTTTTCTCCTCCGTAATAAGCAGCAATCTCTTCTAAAAAGTCCTTGCGTTTATTTTTTGAGATCGGAAGTTTTTGATTGTTGATGACGACTGAATTGTCTTGGATATTGGTAGAAAATTTCAGATTGACAAGATAGCAGGAATTGCAAAGGGCAAAATGATACGGCTCTAATTCTTTCTGGGCCTGTGAAATAGTTCCTCTGACGATTATCTCTTCATCGGAAAGATGATAGATCAGATCGTGATTCATGACTTCGACATATGATAAGTCCGAAATGAGGATTCTTTTAATGCCACTTTTAGTTTGGATAGAGATGGTCTTATCATTTTTTCTGTGATCCAGCTCGTTGATGATACGGTCTAGTTTAAGAGAAAAACTTGGATAGTGAACAGGCTTGAGAATGAAATCGAAAGCATTCACTTCATATCCTTCGATTGCATACTGAGCCAGGTTTGTGACAAATATTATTAAAGTTTTGGCATCTTTCTGACGGATCTTCTTAGCTACTTCCATTCCGTTCATACCAGGCATCTCAATATCAAGAAAGATGATATCAGCGTCAAAGGTGTATTTTTCCAAGAAATCAAAAGGATTAGGATAAGCGGTAATATTAAAAGCCACTTTGCTCTTCTCGATTTGATACTGACCTAGATAGTCTTTAATTTGCTCTATGGCATCTAAATCATCTTCAAGGATAAATATTTTGATCATTATCAGTGATGCTCTTTACATATATTAGAATATATCACATCGGCTGTTTTCTCTAGTTTTGCAAAAGTTACTTTCATATTAGAGAATGTATTACCTGCTACGGCAATTCTACTTTATAATCAAAGAAAAAGACAAGTTATATTTAGTTTATTAGCTATCATCTGTCTCTGCATAAATTTTCTAATAAAAAATAGAAACAAGGTAATGATATGAAAAAAGTATTTATTTTACTTATGCTTGTTTTTTAGTGCTTCTGTCTGTGAGAGCAAGGATTATTATACTATCGGCTATTTATGGTAGTCTTCAACAGATGGTAAAAGATATGATATCACCTATATTTTAAATATTGATAGTAATGCTTATATTGAATTCAATATAATAGTAGATTAATCATTGATGAAAAAATTCTGTTATATTTTATGGCAAATGATTATGTTCCTTATTTGAAATACAATGATATTAAGTATTATTAAATCAAATACGAGAAGTATTATATTGATATATATTTTTTTCCCAATAACGAGTTAACTGTTAAATATTACTTGAACCCAAAATGTAAAGAGATGGATTATGTATATATAAATATAGATATGGGGAATACTGTTAATACTTTAATGATCAGCAATAAAATGAAACGAATTTATTATACAGAAGTTGATTTAAAAACAGATGATAAGTTATTCAGATTTCTTTGATATTTTTTTTAATGGAGGAATATGTGATGAACTAATTTATTATTTCCATCTTTTCCCTGAAAATTAAAAAGAAGGAATTAAGGCTTAAATACTATTACCTTGCTCTTTTATGGTAGTAAATAATCCAATGTAGTTTTAAAAAAAAGGAGACACTAAATGTATTAATTTGAAACTTTATCTATTTTTTGTTAAGTGAAAATGAACTATTGAGTGTTTTATACTAAAAGTATGGTATATAAATTTACTATTATTGAAGATAATCTTGAGGCTGGGAAAAAGCTTAAAGATATGATTGAAAAATATCTTTCTGACATTGGTGAGGATTGTATTATCAGTTCATATTCTGATGGTTTGGCTTTTTTGAGCGGTTATAAATGTAACTGTGATCTGGTATTCATGGACATCGAGATGCCAGGAATTAACGGCATGGAGACAGCTAGAAGGCTGAGAGAAAAAGATAAGAATGTAATGATTGTTTTTGTGACGGCTATGGCCCAGTATGCGGTCGAGTCATATGATGTTAGAGCTTTTGATTATATTCTTAAACCCTTCTCTTATTCTTCTTTCTTTATGAAATTTGGGCGTATTCTTAATCAGCTGAATCACTTATTAAATGAGGATATCCTAACCGTTTTTTATCGTGATTCGAAAAAGGTACTTAAAATATGTGACATCACTTATGTTGAAGTTAGCGATCATAATCTTATTTACCATACTAGCAACGAAGAGATTGTTGTTCGTCAGACCATCTCGGAAGCAGAAAAAAAACTAAATAAATATCATTTTGCTCGATGCAATTCCTGTTATCTAGTCAATCTTAAATATGTTGAGGAAATTGATGGCATGGATTTGAAATTGCCTAAAGCTGTTCTGAGAATAAGCAAAGCCAAGAAACATGATTTCTTAGCTTTATTTGCTGCCTATGTAGGAGGTAGTATCTGATGGTTGATTTCTTTATGCCGGAAATAATGGCTTTGGAAATGCTGTTGGCAGATTTTCTCTTTTGTATTCATATTGATAGGAAAGATAATTTTTATGTCAGATTTTTCGGATCTGGTTTGCTTTGCCTAGTTTGCACCTGCTGGATTGAAGTTGCCTTTGTTCTTATTACTGATCAGGAATTTACTTATCAAGCGGCTAATTCTCTGAATTACTCAGTTTTCAAGTTCTTTTTCTATTTAATAATTTAGAGAAGGATAAACTAAAGTGTTGCTGAACAGCCGTAAACGTCCGATCTTCTGAGCATAATCCCGGATGAGAATATCTTTTTCCTGTTTTCAGATAAGAATTCTTGGAACCTTTCCTTGTCA
>JBAXZU010000057.1:0-11250 GCA_041670225.1 Bacilli bacterium
ATACAAGAAAATATAAAGAGGTAAAACTATGGGTAGAGCACATGAAGTTAGAGCTAAGAAGATTGCATCAACTAATGCAGCAAAGTCAGCTTTGTACAACAGAGCCAGCAAGGAAATCTATATTGCTGCTAAGAGCGGTGTCCCTGATCCTAATGAAAACCTCTCTTTAAGATCAGCCATTGAAAAGTGGAAAGCCCAGCACGTCACCCGTGATGTCATTGACAGAGCTATTGCCAAGGCTAAGAGTAAGGATGCTGATTCCTTCACTGCTGGAAGATATGAAGGTTTTGGTCCTGCTGGCGTTGCCATCATGGTCGATACTCTCACTGATAATGAAAAGAGAGCTTTCTCTGGTGTCAGAGCTGCTTTCTCTCATCATGGCGGAGCTGTTGGAAACAGCGGCTGTGCTGCTTTCAATTTCAACTATTTAGGTGTTGTTTCCTTTGATTCTGATAAGGATGTCAGCGAAATTGAAGATGATCTCATCCTCAATGATATCGATGTTCAGTCTGTCGAAAAGGATGAAAACAATATTGAAGTTGTTACTACTCCTGCTTCTTTCGAAGCCTGCAAGACTGAAATCGAAAATACTTTCGGTATCACTGAATTCACTGAAGCCGAAGTTACTTATGTTCCTCAGGCTTTGGTCACTCTTAACGAAGAAGACAAGGCTAAGGTTGAGAAGCTGATTGACGCCCTTGATGAACTTGAAGATGTTCAGGCTGTCTATCACAACGCTGATCTTTAAACAAAACACAATGTTGAAAGCCGCCAGGAATACCGGGTGGCTTTTTTGATGCTTTTCTTTATTTTGTCTCTTCCAGAGAAAGAATATTCTGTAACAAATGATATCGGTATATGGTAAAATCAGTAGTATGGAAAACATTAAAAAAAGATTCTCACGTTTTACCGTGAATGATTGGGTTATTGCTATTAGCCTGACGGTTGTGATGATTGTAGGTGTCGTTTTTTCAATTTGCTTTTCAGTCAAATTATCTCAGGGTTACACTTTGTTTGGAAACTCTGACGCTTTTGCCGGAAATGTGGTGGAGAGTGTTGGTCCGACTTCGGCCGATATTATGGTGACTACTTTATTTTGGATACTTTCTGTCATTCTTTTGGCTTATGATGTCTTCTTTTTCTTCTTCCGGAAGATTGAGAAAAAGACAGTTGTCCACAAGGAAATCATCAATGGAAGAACCATAGTCATTGAGGAAAAGAATACCGAAGATGAAAACAAGTGATTTTGAGAACAGCCTCGATATTCTCCGTCATTGTGATTTAGTCCGTTATATCATCAAGAAAGATAGCTTAGTTATGTTAGTTGTTGCTGATCTTGATGAAGAGGAACGGGAAAGACCGGTTAAGGAAGATGATGAGTTAGGTGATGAACAGGCAGAATATACCAAAGAAATTGAGACTGATGCCGATGATGGAATGAACGGACATCTTTTCCGTTTGGAATTCCATGATGTCAAGGATGTCAGTGCCAAGGGTGTTGAATGTGATAATTACCATACGCTTGAAGTAAAGACTGGAAATAACCATCTGTTTTTTAAAGCTGAAGGAATCAATATGGATGAACCGACTGA
Source organism: Bacilli bacterium (assembly GCA_041670225.1). Taxonomy (GTDB): domain Bacteria; phylum Bacillota_I; class Bacilli_A; order RFN20; family CAG-288; genus Enterosoma. The sequence goes on from JBAXZU010000057.1 coordinate 1,593, forward strand.
GGAAGTTGAGCTTGAGTTCTCTTATGGCTCTTATGAAGTCCACGACCGGGGAATAATTGACGGACCAGACGTCTAAAAATAATAGCTGACTTATACTTTTATCTAGCAATACCCTCTCGGTATTGCTTTTTTTATTGTTGAAATATATTTTTGCTTTATACGAACTAGAAATTGAGTGTATTCCTTACTACTTTGACTTTTTTAAAAAACAAAGAAATTTTAGCTAAATAAAAAAGAATTCCTCGGTTACGAGGAATTCCTAAGTGATTTGGTTAGATTTATCAAATAAAAAGGATTCTTACTAAGTTCAGTACAGCTGATACGGATTGAACTAAATATTTTTAGTTATTCTTTTTCTTCAGCTTTTTCCTGCTGATGCTTAGCCGTCACTTCATCTCTGATTCCAGCCAGGACTTCATAGATTTCTTTATTGGTGGCTTCTGGATGCTTTTTGACGTATTCATCAAATTCAGTGATGATGTCTCCCATATAGGGTTCATCATATTCTTCTTCATCATCCTCATGTTCTTCTTCATCTACATGATTATGACCTTCTTCTTCGGCTTCGACTGTGTTGTCATCAGTGAGATAAAGAGGATAGGAATCATCAAGGATGGTGTACTCATGTTCAGGATTGAAGTATTCGAAGATTAAATGGAAATGAACCGAGACATCCTTAAGGGCATCAAGAATGGTATCCTTGACTTCGTTTTCCATTTCTTCATACTGTTCCGGAGCTTTGATGGTGACATCAAGTCTGAATGAGGTTTGCTCATGGCCGGCATGAATGATGAATCCTTCTTCAGCATTGATTTCTAATTCATTATCGGGAATATCGTATAATTTCACCAACCTGGCATGAAGCTTCTTGCTTTCAGGAATAGCCTGATAGATGTCCATACCGAATAATTTAATAATAACCATATTTGTTAACCTTTCTTTAGAGATTTTCCTTGCCTGGATCTACATTGATCAATATTTCACAGTCCTTATTGGCAAGACGAATGGTCTTGATGCCATCAAGTATCGGTGAAATCTCATCAAGTGATTTGTATTTAAGGAGAATGCTTCTGTAATATCTTCCATTAGCATGCGGTATATATGGGGAAGATGGTCCATATATGTTGATTCTCTTTCCAGCGCAGGAATCAAGCAGATATTCTTTAACTTTATCTGCGACATCAAAGCTTTTCTTAGAATCAACTGCCTTTATTATAATCGAAGTTAGGTAAGTATAGGGAGGATATTGATATTTTCTTCTTTCTTCCATTTCCAAATCAAAGAATTCCTGATATTGTTGGTGACTGGCTAAAGAAATGACTTTGTTATCGGGAACATAAGTCTGAATCATGATTCTTCCTTTGAGGTCTCCTCTGCCGGCACGGCCAACAAACTGAGAAATGAGATCGAAGGTTTCTTCGTTTGCTAGATAGGTAGGCAGTCTTAAGGAAAAATCAGCATCAAGGATGGCAGCTAAAGTGACTCTAGGGAAATCATGGCCTTTAGCAATGACTTGGGTTCCGACCAGAATATCGGCTTCTCCTTTTGAAAAATCAGAAAGGATTTCATGTCGGGTATCATTAGAGGAAACATCACTGTCTAAGCGGTAGATTTTGCTTTCCGGGAAGAGGAATCTTAGTTCTTCATATGCTCTTTCGGTTCCGTAACCTAATTCCAGGAATTCATGACTCTTGCAGGAACAGGTATAATCGGATTTATTGACTTTATATCCGCAATGATGACAGCGGAGAGTATCATCCCGTTTATGATAGTTCAGAGGAATGTTGCAGTTAGGGCATTTAGCTACACTATGACATTTCCGGCAAAGATAGACAGGTGAGTATCCTCGGCGGTTAAGAAGAATCATGGTCTGCTGGTGGGACTGAAGGTTTCTCTTGATTTCCTCAATCAGGGGTTTTGAATAGTAGCTGGAAATGTTTATGTCGATGAGATCGGAATTGTTCATATTTATCAGCGTAAGTTCGTGTTCTTGATTCTTGGCATAGCGGGTTTTCATGTACAAGGGAGTATAGATGTTTTTCATCGCTCGGGCTTTGTCAATGATTCTGGGGGTGGCTGAACCTAAGAGAACCCGGCAGTGCTGGATATCTCTTCTTAGCAAGGCAACTTTGATGGCATCATAGAAAGGAACATTATCCTGTTTATAGGAGGAGGAATGTTCTTCATCAATGATGATTAATCCTAAATCAGTCACGGGAGCGAAAATTGCACTTCGGGTTCCTAAGACGATTTTGGTTTCTCCTTGGGCAATCCGTTTGTATTCATCGTATTTTCGGCCATAGCTTAATGAGGAATTGAGAATACTGACTGAATCACGGAAATAACTGCTGAAGAGATCAGCCATTTGATCAGTTAAAGCAATTTCCGGAATTAAAATCAGAACGCCTTTATTGTTTTTAAGATATTCATCAGCTAGTTTTAGATATACTTCAGTTTTACCGCTGCCGGTAACACCCTCAAGAAGAAATGGTTTGTCTTCTCCGTTGAGAACAGTATCCATGACTTCTTGCTGTTCATCGGTTAAGGAAATATGATGAGATTTTGTTCCTTCTATTTTCGGAATTCTGGAAATTGGAACCTCATTGAGGATTACTGCTTCCTTTTCAATCAGTGATTTTAGCGAGGCTTTGGCGGTAATATGGACGGTTCTTAATCCTTCCTCCTGCAAAGCTATAGAGTCATAAAGTTTCTTTTCATTTTTGGTAAGTGAGAAATCTTTTACTTGGGGATTAGCCATAGCAAATGTAGCAGTTTTGCCCTGTGTCTTTTTTAAAGCTGAATTTCTTGGTTTCAGGGAAGGCGGAAGGAAGGATGACAGAACCTTAATCAGATCAGCTTTATAATACTGAGCAATTCTTTTTGCTAATTCAATCAGATCTTCGTTGAGAATAGGAAAATCATCAACTTTTTTTTGAATTTGGGCTAGATGGATTCCATTTTCCTGTTGATATTCCTCTAAGGTCATCTCAATCTTTATTGGTTTTTCCAAAACAAAACCGATAGTTGATTTTGACATACCAAAAGAGACTAAGACTCTTTGCCCAGCCTCAATTGTGTCATCTTCGGTATAGTAAGAGAAGGGACGGTCTAAGGAGACAACCGCTCTTCCGATAAGGACTTTGACTAAAAAGAACATTTACAGTTTGAGTTCTTCCTTGATTGTCTCTTCATGATATTTCTTCAGAAGAGGATCGGCAACATCATTAATGAAATCAACGGTCTGAATAGCTGACATTCCGGTGAAGTTGTCAGGTTTGATGATTTCCTTCAGCTGAGTTTCTGATAAGCCGAAACGTTTATCCGCCGCAATTTTCTCAATTAAGGTATTAGGTAAGCCTAATTTGACATCACTGGCGGTAGCCTGAGAATATTCACGGATGATTTCATGGATTTCCTGTCGGTCTTTTCCTTGTTTGACGGCTTCCATCATGATATTTTCGGTAGCCATGAAAGGCAGATTGTCATTAACTCGCTTCTCAATGACTTTCTGATTGACGACTAAGCCATCAGTGACATTGATATAGACATTCAATAAGCCATCAATGGTGAGGAAGCATTCGGAAAGGGAAAGTCTTCTGTTAGAGGAGTCATCCAAAGTTCTTTCAAAGAACTGAGTGGCACTGGTGAGATTTCCATTCATAGCTTCGACTATGACATATCTGGCTAAACCAGACATTCTTTCAGCACGCATTGGATTTCTCTTGTATGGCATAGCTGAGGAACCGACCTGTTTCTTCTCAAAGGGTTCTTCAATTTCATGGAAAGCCTGAAGTACTCTCAGATCATCAGAGAATTTATACATTGAGGAAGCAAATCCACTGAGGACGTTCATGAAATAGGCATCAATCTTTCTAGTATAGGTCTGTCCGGAAACCGGAACGGATTTTTCAAAGCCCATTTTCTGACAGACTAAGGAATCAAGCTGCTTAACTTTTTCGGGGTTCTGTGAAAAAAGATCGAGGAAGGAAGCCTGAGTACCGGTGGCACCCTTGATTCCTCTTGGCTTCAGCTGACTGAGCTGATACTCAAGATTAGCCATATCGATGCAAAGTTCATTCATCCAGAGCGTTGCTCTTTTTCCTACAGTGGTTAGCTGGGCTGGCTGAAGGTGAGTATAGCCTAAAGTTGGCATATCTTTGTATTGCAAAGCAAAATTTCTGAGATTAGCCAGAACTTGGCTAGCTTTCTTCATTATCAGGTTACTGGCTTTCTGGATAATCAGAATATCAGTGTTGTCATCAACATAACAGGAGGTGGCACCTAGATGGATGATTCCTTTTGCCTGAGGACACTGAAGACCGTAAGCATAAATCTGAGCCATGACATCATGACGGATTTCAGCTTCTTTTTTAAAAGCAACATCGAGATTTAGATTATGTTCGTTAGCTTTTAATTCATCTATTTGTTCGTCAGTGATATTCAAGCCTAATTCTTTCTCGCTTTCGGCCAAAATGACCCAAAGATGTCGGAAGGTAGAGAACTTATTTTCATCACTGAAAAGATACTGCATTTCTTTGGAAGCATATCGTGTTGAGAGAGGGGATACGTAATTACTGTAGTCCATAGTCAATCCTCCGTTATTTACTTATCTATTTTATCAAAAAACGATGGTAATCAGTTGGCAATTATCAACTCATTTCTAAGAAAAAACAAAAGCTTTGTCTTAAAATCAGTTTCTGAGATAGGCTTAGAGGAAATATCAGAGCTAGAGACATCAATCATGATAGCATTAAATTGTTTATGAAAATAATCTAGAGTTTCTTTTTCAGCTATTCCATAGAGAATTACTAGTTTTTTATCAGGATTATTTTTCCTTATCTCTTCACAGATAGTATGAACGCCTTTTCCGGAAAGGGTTTGATTGTCAAGCTTTCCTTCTCCGGTGATTATCATTTCAGCTTCGGTAATCAGCTTTTGCAGCTTTTCTTGCCGTAGCAGGGTTTTTGATCCGGATTCTGATTTTGCATTTAGAAGACTGATAAAAGCAAAACCTAAACCACCAGCTGCTCCTGCTCCTGAATTTCTAGTATAGTCAGCTGATATCAGATTAGTTATTAAGGAAGAAACGTGAGTCATTCCTTTTTCAATTTCTGGGAGCATCGCCGCTGATATTCCTTTCTGATGGCCAAAGATATATGTAGCACCTTAGGACCTAAGAGAGGGTTGGTAACGTCTGTAAGTATAGTTAATTTGGTTTTCTTTAAACGTTTATCTAATTTTGAAATATCAATAGATGATACTTTGATAAGGGTAGATGCGTTTGGAATAAAACTATTTTTGTTTTCGTCAAAGAAAGAAACACCAAGAGAAGAAAGCATTCCACATCCTAGATCATTAGTCGCACTTCCGCCTAAACCGACAATAATCTCTTTTGCCTGATGGTCAAGGGCATTGATAATCATTTGTCCTAGACCATAGGTGGTAGCTAAGAGTGCATATTTCTTTTTAGAAATAGCAAAGCCACAGGCTTTAGCTGATTCAATGATGGCTGTTTTATCTTCTGTTAATAGGTATTCGGATTCTACTATTTGCTGAGAATCAGGTCCACAGACATTCAAATGGATTTCCTGAGCTTTTTCCTGATAGAGGAATCTGTAGGAATCAAGTGTTGAATCACCACCATCAGAAAAAGGAAGAAAGCTGACTTCAGTATTACAATTTGCTTTTGAAATAACCTCTGAAATCATTTCACAGACTTTCTTGCTGGAGAAAACGCCTTTAAAAGCATTTGGCAGTAAAAGAATATTCATGCTTTGATTATACTCCAATTGAAGCGTTTATCCTTCTTATTACGGAAATGATGGTATTATAATCTCGTGGAATATAGACATATAACTCATGAATCTATCAAACCTTTTTATGGTAAAGAATCCCGGATTCTTATTTTAGGATCATTTCCAAGTATAGGCTCTAGGAAAGAAGGCTTTTATTATGCATATCCGACAAACCGTTTCTTTAAGATTCTGGCTTCTTTGTTTTTAGAGAATGAACCTGTGGGAACCGAAAAAAGAAAAGAATTCCTAAAAAGACATCATATTGCTTTGTTTGATGTTATCTGGGAATGCGATATTCAGGCTAGCTCTGACAGTTCAATTAAAAATGTTGTCGTTAATGATTTCTCAGAAATTATTTCTCAGTCGCAGATAAGAGCAGTATTCACCACCGGAACCAAGTCCACACAGCTTTATAGGAAATATGTTTCTTCCGATAATATTTATCTTCCTAGCCCAAGTGCTGCTAATGCTACGACTAGTCTTGAATCTCTTACGGAGGCTTATAAAATCATTCTTTCTTATCTTTAAGTTTTATTGAAAGAAAGAGGCAATGCTGTTAAAATCATTCGTGCTGGGCCTGTAGTTCAATTGGGAGAACGTCTCGTTCGCAACGAGAAGGTCGCGGGTTCGATTCCCGTCGGGTCCACCAAATTAATCAGTAATCAGTTTGATACGTTGGTATCAAGGTATACGTCAATTTTCTACACCAAGCTTTAAAAAACAATGAATGAAACCAGAAGAACGAAATCCGGAATCAGACATTGCTTTTTTTATTATTCGATTCCGCCAATTTCCACCAATGGGAATTCAGCCCATCACTTTATTGGTTTCCTTATTTTCTTTGAATACGCAATAAATCATATATGTCAAAAATGAACAGCCGTCTAACTGAATATAAAATTAATTGAAAAATCCAAATAAATCAGGAAAGATGAAAATAATGCAAAATATAGATATAGTTTAACTATTTCAAAAGTTTTCATTTTGCCAATTCTTTGAATTCGAGAATATTTCTTTGATGAATTCCTTTTTTGATGTTCCAATGAATAATATGTAAAGATGGTACCATAGTGGGGTTTTCTTTATTCTTTAGCTCGGAAAGATAGTTTTTAAATACTGCTTCTTTCAATTTGAATTTTATTTCACTCACATTTTCAGATGTGATATACGCTTGTTACCATAAAGAGACGGTCAGGGACAAGCCTTATGACCCGTCGACAACCTACTACGAAGTAGCAAGGTGCCAAAGCTTGATTGATGGGAACCGCTAAAAGTGTACAGTTTAGATCCCGTCATAAAGATGGTAACTATTATGCCTATAAGATAGATTTGGATAATCAAGTTACCATAGTCAGCGGTCTTACCGCTTTTGGTCGGTACTGTCAGGAAAACGGAATAAAATCTTGTAGTGTTGATGAATATATCTAACACCACGGAAAGTAAATATAAATATTTCCTGTGACTATCTTTATATTCAACCTAAATCTGAGTTTGTTTAGAATCAGAATGTAAGGTATTGAGCTTCCTTATTTGATAAAAGGGGCTGTTTGTAACTGAAGACATAATAATTATCATTCAGTCATTAAACATCCTCTTTGGTGCTTTCTTTATTTGTGTTTTCAGGTTTAAGTAATCTATAATAAGATCAATAGTATTATGTAACGTAATCAGAAAAAGGAAAAAATATGAATAAGCATGTTAAAAGAGTGATTATCATTTTAGGATCTGTCGTTGGTGTTTTGGGCGCAATGGTTTTAGGATTATTCCTTAATGGCACCGATTTTCAAAAGTATTCGGATAATGAAATTGATAAAAAAGACTGGATGTCATCTCTAAAGGATGAAACTTTGATAAATGGAATCATTATGCCAGGATCTCATGATTCCGGAACCAACACTATGTCTTGGCTTGGTCAGACTCAGACTTATTCTGTCAAAGAACAATTGCAGATAGGGGTTCGTTATTTTGATTTACGTGTTAATAAGAAGGGCGAAGATGACTTAATCATTTATCATGACATTATTGATGGATCTGATTTTGAACCAATCATTTCTGATATCAGTAAATTTCTCTCCGACAATCAAAGTGAGACTGTCCTTCTCGATTTTCAGCATTTTAAGAATGAATCTCAGAATGATGTTAAAGGTTTAATTGATGAGTATCTAACTAAAGATGGGTTAGTTATTAAGAATGAAACTTCTGATAGTGATTTAAAGTTTGTTTCCGAACTAACACTCGGACAATGCCGAGGGAAGTGTCTGATTTTCTTTGGAGATTATTCCTTAGATTCTAATTACGATTACGGAAACAATATTTTTTCAAGAAATAATGATGAATGTTCTTTTGAGAATATGAGCCTTGATTCCTGTTATCTTTCATCCTATCACAAAGGAAATTCCCAAGATTTTATTGATGAGGCTTTACCAGAGTATTTTAAAAGAATCAAGGAAAAGAAAGAGCGTGACGGAGATAAAGGAATTTTTGTTCTGCAGTGTCAGCTAACTGACGGAAAACTGATCTTCGGACCATACTCCAGAGAAAAATCTCATGATTCCAACATTTCTGAATATATCGCCTCTTTAAAGGATAATGCTGATTTTTCTTTAGTTAATGTTGTTTTAAGGGATTTTTTCACCGGTGAAAAATCAGCTCAGATCATTTCACTGAATAATTATAAGGATAATCTCAAAGAAACTTTACGAGATAATACGAAAAACTTGATATTTCTTGAAAACCAATATGGGAAAATGCATAATAGAGAAAATTGAAAGGAGACACATATGGAATATAATGTTTCACAATTATTGCCGGCTGCAGGTCAGACTGTGTTCTTTGATTGGATTACTATAGCTTATTTAGTTGTTGTTGCTCTATTAGTTATCATCGGTATTAAGAAGGGCTTCTTATTGATGGTTCTTTCTTTTGCTGGTGTGGCAGTTGCTTTTGCTGCTGCTTTCTTCCTCTCTAAACCTATTGGAAATGCTCTTAGCTCAACTGGATTAGGAGATACTGTTTCTACATCTATTTATAATTGGCTTATTTCAACCAATGAGACTTTGTTCTCAGCTGTCATCAATCAGGAAGCCGCAGCTGCCGCTTTGCCTTCCTATTTTGAACAGTCAGGAATTCCTTCAGTCTTAGCCAATCCTTTAACTAGCATTGTTCTGCCAACGGTTCCGGAAGTCGGTGATAAGGCAATTGGTGTCTACATGGCTGATGGTATTACTAATTTAGCCTTCATTGTCGGTTCCTTTGTCCTCATCTTCATCGTTGTTTTGATTCTTATCTTTATTCTTAAGAAGGTTGCTAAAGGCATTAACGAGATTCCGCTTGTTGGCTGGCTTAATCGTTTATTAGGCGGTGTCTTTGGTATTGCTATTGCCGTTGTCTTAGTCTGTGTTGTTTCCTATGGTATGACCTGCCTCACTGCTTTCCCCAACATCACTGACTGGATTTCAACTCAGCTTTGCCTTACTGATGACACTAAGTGGTCAATCGGCAAGATGATTTATGAGCAGAACTTTGTCGGTAAGTTATTCGACCTCTATCTGAAATAAGACTTCTCGATATTCTTATTTACAGAAATAACGATTGAATTAAGCAGAACAAACTTTTGAGGCTTGTTCTGCTTTTTCTTTTCAGGAGTTTCTTCAGGATAATTATCTAGGTATTTTATCTTTTCCTTAAAAGATTTAAAATATTGTTAGAAAGATTGAGGCAACCATGGGAGAGTCTATTATTGATATAGAGCATCTAACTAAGGATTACGGACATGGAAGAGGGGTTTTCGATGTTTCCTTTTCTGTTGTAAAAGGAGAATGTTTTGGCTTTTTGGGTCCTAACGGTGCTGGAAAATCCACTAC
>JBAXZU010000058.1:0-11078 GCA_041670225.1 Bacilli bacterium
AGATGACGTTTTCCATTAATCGTGGCTGTTCAAGTTCTCTGAAGTTGAGTCTGGCATTTCTTAAACCCATGTCACAAAAGTAGTATTTAAGCGGAGAATTGATATAGGACTTGCCATTGATGTTATATCTATTGGCGGTATAGATAAGAAAGGAATCAGCAAAACAATCAATGTGTTTAGTAATAGTGGTGTGATGAATCTTTACGTGTTTCACACTATCAAATGTGTTTACAAGCTTTGTTGGATTTGTTAATGAACCGATAGAAGAAGCCATAAAGTTTAAAAGCTCACCAAGCTCTTCAATATTTTGAATCTTGTTTCTTTCAATAATATCTTTCAAATAGGTTTCTTCAAAAATGTTTTTTAAATATTTTGCCTTATCAGCATCTGTCTTAAATTCAAGAATTTTTGGAAGTCCTCCATAAATGATGTACTCATTATAGGCCTCATCAATAGAGCCATCATATACAGATTTGAATTCTTTAAAGGATAGAGGATTTACCTGAATTTGCCACCCACGACCTCTGAATTCAGTAATGACATCTTTAGACAAGAATTTAGCGTTACTACCAGTGACGTAAATATCGACATTATCTTTTCTTAGATATCCGTTCAATACAGCTTCGAAAGAATCAAGTAATTGAACCTCATCTAGAAGAATGAAATACATTTTGTTGTCAATGATTTTTGATTTGAGATAGTTATTAAATATCTTAGGATCAACCTTTCTTTTTTTAAGATTGATTTCAACCAGGTCTTCACCAATTAAATCTAAATAGTCTTGTGAATCAAAAGCAAATTTAATGATGTGAGATTTATCAACACCATCCTTTAAAAGATAGTTATTGAAGATTTCAAAAAGCAGGAATGATTTGCCGGAGCGCCTAAGACCGGTAATTACTTTGATCATTCCATTGCTCTTAGAATAAATTAATTGATTTAGATAAAAGTCTCTATTGATAAGCATAATTGGCACCTAACTGAATATTTTTCGGGTTAACCCATTTTTTATTCACTATAGTTTTATTATAAGACATTCGAAAAAGTCACTTAAAGTAATACATGAGTGAAAATATTTTGGGTAAGCCTTGTAATGTACAACTTAGAAATATATGATAACAAAAGCGATGATTAGAAACATCAATTGAATTTTCCGTTCCTAGAAAAAATAATTAAATTAGAATATCTAACCAAGAAAACAAATTTCCCCTTACGGAAAAATTATCCATTAGATTTTTTTACAAAAAAATAAAACAAACTAACTCTTTTAAAATTAAAAAAGATGTTATATAATTATTTTAATTATTTGATTTGATTTTAAACAAAAAAGGAATTGCTTATGACAAAAAGGATTAAATGGGGTTTCAATTCGTTTGTTTTATTTCTAATCGCTCTCGTTGCTTTTGCTTCCGGTACTATGGGATTTTATTTTTCAGTCCTTGATTTCCTTCCTTATCTGAAACTATTAATAGAAGGCAGTATTGATATATCAGAGGCCATTTCTGAACTTCTTTCGTCAATCAATCTTATATTTTCCTTAATTGAGATCATTGGTTCCATAAAAATATTAATAAAACTAAAACAAGGAAAAATCAATGAATTCCTATTTCAATTAACAATAATTCTTTATGGTGAAATAACCCCTTTTATTTTTCCAATCATTTCAGAAGTCCTTACTAACTATGCTCTTAACGGAGTACTCTCGCTAGATTTAGTTAAAATTTCACTTCTTTTGATTTTACTTATTTTATCTAGTATTTCTTTCCACTTTTCTAAGACTCATAATTATATTGGATTTACTACCATAACCTTCCTTGTATCATCTCTTTCCTTAGTATTTATATATATCAATCATGATTTCACTGCTGAAGTATCTCTGATAGAGCAGATTCAGTTTCTCTTAGACATTACCTTAAATGTCTTGATTTTCATTATTTCAATCAGCTGTTTTATCTATTATATAAAGAATCCAATGCTATCTGCCTATATAGCCAGAGAAGGTGAGGATTCTGAAATCAGAAAAGATCTGAAAAACTTCCAAATTATCAGGGTTTATTCCGTACGTGAGAAAAACAAAGCAGTTTCAAAGGCCCTAAAAATATTCGGTTATCTTTTCTCATTTTCAGCTGTTGTAGCTAGTTTTATCATAATTAATAAGAATTGGGATTTACTCTTTTCTTTTGATTTTTCAGATATCTTAGTTGATGGTTCTTTTTCTTTCTTGGTTTTTTCGTATTTCATTCTTAATTATCTTCTTTTATATTACGCCTTAATAGGAATTGCCTATGGGCTTTATTCAATCTTTATCTTAAAATCAAATATGCATGGACAATTCCAAATCTTTTTCCTTATGGGCGGTGGGGCAATCACTCTTTCTGTTTATATTCTTGGCGTTAATATTATGAGTATAGTTGAAGAAATCAAAGAAATGCTGAACACTCATGAGTATACCTTGAGACCATTATCTTTTTTAATCTGCTATATACTGTCTGGTGTGGCAACGTTCATCACTTCAAAGGTCGCTTCAAACCTTCGCTCAGGATCAAACTTCCATGAGAACACAAAGAAAATGGCATTTGCCAGCTTTATTTATTCAGTTTCATCAATTCTATTAACCTATCTGATTTCAGATATGATTATCAGTTCTGACTTGTACTATCTGTTATTACCGATAGAAATCTATGATGCCATATTGGTCTATTTCACTATATTTTATTTTGCTCAGATTAAATTTCCATTCAATGAATACACTACCTGTATCAGAAGAAAAATAGATGAAAGCCAGGAAATAGAGGAAATTAGATTCTAGTATTCTTACTTAACATTACATAGAAAGCATATGTTTTCCTCTATTTAAAACTAGAAGCTTCTTCTTTTAATCAAGTCAAAACATAAACATTGCATATAATTAATAAACGTACTAAACTGTTTTTGTCAGCAAATAAATTCAAAGAACTAAATTCAGTCTTAAAAGAAGGGAAATTATATGATAAAAACCAATAGATGCTTATACAATGATGATATCGAAAATTTCCTGAAGGAAGAGAATGAATACATTCTGGGATTTAACAGTAACAACTACAATGGTTCTCTCCAGTCTACTCAGATTGAGGCCTGGGATGGCGAAATATCAATTCTTAAAGATGTACTGTCAAAAGTAAAAGCAAAAGGACAGATAATTTTCGAATATGACATTCCCCGTCTGGGAAAAAGGATTGATGTTACTTTACTAATCAACGGTATTATTTTCTGTCTTGAATTCAAAGTCGGCCAATCTCAAATACTTGAAGCCGATGTCGATCAGGTTTTAGATTATGCCCTAGATCTGAAATACTTCCACAAGTTCAGTTCTGATTGCCTAATCGCTCCAATTTTAATTGCGACCAAATCAACCCAATGTTCATCTATGATCAATACCTCAGTCTACAATGATAAAGTCTTAAACCCTTTGATGAGCGGAGAAACCGGCCTCTTTGAGCTGATTTCAAAAATTCTTGGTAAATACACTTCGGAGACACCAATCAATCCTCAGTGGGTTATTAGCCCATATTCACCCACACCAACAATCATTGAAGCAGCTAGATCCCTTTATGAAAATCATTCGGTAGAAAATATCACCCGACATGAAGCGGATAAAGTCACAACTGATAACACAATTGCTTATATCATGAAAGTAATCAAGGAAAGCAAAGAAAATAAAAAGAAAAGTATTTGCTTTGTCACCGGTGTCCCTGGAGCCGGCAAGACTCTGGTTGGATTGGATGTAGCAATTAAACAAACCTACCAAGGAAATAATGAACCTGTCAAAGATGAAGGCGCAGTTTATCTTTCTGGTAATGGACCACTTGTAGCTGTCTTAAATGAGGCCTTAGCAAAAGACAACTACAGTAAATGTATCGCCAATAATCAGAAGAAAAAGCTTACGGATTCGAGACGTGAAGTCAGCAAATCAATACAAATCATTCACCGCTACCGTGACAATATGTTGGCAAAAATCAAGAACCCCGTTGAAAACGGAATCTTAGAAATTGATCCTCAAAAGGCTGTGAAGGATAATAATTCCGGATTTGGTGAAGTTGAACACGTGGCAATCTTTGATGAAGCCCAGCGTTCCTGGACCAAAAAAAGACTCGCTGATTATCTAAAACGTGGCGGAACCTACGGAAACAAACTAAAGGTTCCGAATTTTCCGATGTCAGAAGCCGGTTTTCTGATCTGGTCACTCGACCAAAGAGAAGATTGGGCAACTATTGTCTGTCTTGTCGGAGGGGGCCAGGAAATTAATACCGGTGAAGCCGGAATCTCCGAATGGATCAAAGCTTTAAATGAGAATTTTCCAACGTGGAATGTCTATATTTCACCAAAACTAACGGAAAAGGAATATGCAGAAGGCAAAGTTAACGAACTGCTCAGGAAGAATCCTAATGTCACCTTTGCTGAACAACTTCATTTAGGTGTTTCTCTCCGTTCCTTCCGTGCAGAAACCTTATCTGCTTTTGTTCAAGCCCTTTTAACATTTGATCCTAACGCCAAAACGCTTTATAACGAACTTAAGGATAAATATCCTATCTATCTGACAAGAGACATGAATAAAGCCAAAGCTTGGATTCATAATGTTGTCAGAGGAAGTGAAAGAACCGGAGTTCTGGTAACAAAAGAATCTGCAAGATTCAAGCCTTTAGGAATTCACATCTTACAAACCGGTGATGAAAATGCGGTTCATTGGTTTTTAGAAGATAAGATTGATACACGATCATCAAATTATTTAGAAGATGCCGCCACCGAAATACAGGTTCAGGGTCTGGAACTGGATTACACCTGTCTTCTTTGGGATGCCGATATGAGATGTCAAAACCATAAATGGGAATTCTATCATTTTAATGGTCAGACCAAATGGGTTAAACAAGAAGGAAAGACCGAGAATAATCAGGAACAGATTAAATACATGTTGAATGCCTACCGTGTTTTACTGACTCGAGCTAGATTAGGAATGATCATCTGTGTTCCTAAAGGTAACAGTAACAAAACAAAGACCGGATTCTGGGAAGATAGTACCCGTTTACCTGACTACTATAACGGAACTTATGAATATCTAAAAAGCTTAGGAATAGAAGATATCGAATAACTAGAAAAGTTTCAATGTGAACTTTTCTAGTTCGAATCATTTTCTTAGAAAAAAATCATGATTTCAAGAAAGACTGCGCAACCCTTATGAAAACCTAATAAGGCACAGCCTTTTTTATGTTGAAAATTTTCGCAGATTAGATTAAGAGACGGTTTTCTGTTTTTTGTAATATTTGCCGTTACAAATACCTTCCAAATGTCGAAAAAGAAAGCCCATCATCTGTTCAATGGCTAGTGATATGAGAAAAGCTATCGATTCAGAAAAAATCTACAAAAATTGTGTTTCCAGCCTCTATCTTCCTTTTACTAAGGAAATGAACGAAATGCAAATTGAAGAGATTGCTAAAAACTGCCGAAATCTAACAAGTCTTCAGAAAAGTGATGATTATGTTAAGTCTAACGCCGATAAAATGACAAAGATGTTCAATAGCCTAAGTTTTCTTTCCACATTTGAAGAAAAACAGGAAAAGCTTGATTCCTTTAATCACCTACTGATAAACACCTTTGTTATCTCATATCCTGGCTCCCTAAACCTGGGAGACTAAGAAACATATGCTAAAAAGACTTCCCTTTATTGCTCAGGAATTAAAGGCGTCTCTATAAATATCGGGAGTGTAAATGAAACCATCAACATCTATTTCATTCAGAGTTTTCAGAATCCTAGATACTTTCAGGAATTGACAAAACAATTTTTAATATTAGGCCTAAAAAGAGAAATCACGGATTATGGTGAATTCTCAACCCCTATAGATGAGATTCAGTCAAGCAAACCCTTAGAAAGAAACCGGAATAGATCAGATATTGAAAATCATGTCGGCATAATAGGCAAAAAGTGCAAAATAAGCCAAACCGATAACAATACCGACAATTGCTAAAAGCAGAATATTAAAGACCTGAGTCCAGAGATGTTTAGGAATTTGTAATGGATTGCATAAAAGAATAAAAGGAACAAGCAAAAACAAATAATAACAAGTTCCGACATTATAATATTTATGATCTGGCACAAAAGAAAATCCAAATTCAGCTAATGAAATCAAGATCAAAAATATAGAAATAACATAAGTATATCTTCTAAGTCCAACATTGCTTTCAATATAGGAGTTGTATTGTTCTAAATCATGCTTAATTCCGTAGATTTTATGCCTATATTTAGTATAAAAGCAAAGTGCGAAGAAAAAGAAATAAACATAGATTGGACGAGCTGAGAAAACACCGGAAATATAGACATTAGAGAGAATAGCTCCCGTCTTGATAAAATACATAATGACATTTGAAGCAATAATAAAAGTCACCGGAACCAATGTCAGAAGCCGGTAGAATTTAATATTCTTTTCTTTTATTTTCTTAGGAGTATAGATTAGGAAAAGGAAGATAAGACTTAAAGCAAAGGTATCAATGAAAACATTGACATTTCCCATCAACCCTAAGAAAAGATTAGAAATTTCTTTAATGATAAGTGTTACGTCAATACCAATCTCACTGCCGATCATTTCTGAAAGAAACGGAACAATGAAATAATAATAAAGAATAATCTCAAAGGCATAAAAGAGTATAGCCATTGCCAATTGAAGCAAGACCACTCTTACTGTCTTTTCTTTTTCGGTATTCAGTTGTAGGAACAAGGAATAGACAATCAAAGGAATGGCTATCTTGCCTAACTGCATAAAGAAATCCAAGAAGCCAGCCAGTTCATCTTTTGGAGTTTGATAATAGAACATCATCACATAACAGTAGCAAGAGGTCAGCAAAGAAACCGAAAGCATCAGACCGGCAATAGTCTTAAGAGTTTTGTAAGTACAGATTGGTTTATAGGAAAATTCCATTTTGTTTTTCATTATATTAATATAATAATGAATTTTCTTTCCGTTGACTAGAAGGCTTGTATGTTTATTTCAACTTTTTCAACTTTTTTGTGTTTTTTCTTCTGAAAGCGGGAAATCAGCAACTAATGTCACTATATCATCAGCAATCTGGAAATCCATGTTTCCATGATAATACTCAGTTACAAACTGCATGCTCTTAAGCCCATAGCCATGCTGATTCTGATCGCTTTTTAAAGAGACAAACTGCTTCTGATTGAGTAAACAGTAATTTGAGATTTCAATATGTGCCAGGTTATTTTCGCGATGGATAGTTACGGAAATCACTTTCTTTTCCGAATCAGTAAGATTCTCCTCACTTTCAATCGCATTATCAAGAGCATTAGAGAAAAATGAATACAAATGATTTGAAGAAATGAATTCAAGAATTTTTCCCTCAGCCAGACAGGAAAATCTGATATTCTTCTGATTGCAGATGATGTGCTTCTCATAAAAAATTGCATCCAATATTTCGTTTCCGGTTTTTACATTGGAATCATAAATCTGAATAGCTTTCTTAAAATCCGTCAGTTCTTCATCAGTCAGTTTAGAACTGATATCAGAAATATGATGTTTCAGATCATGAACCATCATATTGATGGACTCAATATTCTTCTTGGCATCCAGATATTCTTTCTTTTCCTTTTTCAGTAATTCATTGGTAACCTGCATTTCATAACTAAGCTGATTATTCTGAATAATTGAAAAGATAATGACTAACATCAAGGAAGAAGAAATCAAGAAATAAACCTTAAAAAGAATATAGAATTCTTTCAGATTACGGGATAGGTTATACGAATAATTATTCAGGACATTGTTGATCAGGGCGGTTAGGATAATGAAAAGAGTAAGAAAGAGAATATTTTTAGTTGTAAATTGGATCTTTTTTCTCTTTTGATAAAAAATTGCAATAACCAGATAACAAATAACATGGAATAGTCCTAAAATAAAATAGTCAAGATAGATTGAGGTTCCGGGAAAGAAAGAAATACTGCTTGTCGTATCAACGCCACAGGCATTCAGAAGCAAAGAATAAAGATTTCCGCTAATTGAAGTAGAAATAAGGGTTGTCGCTTCGCACAGGATGATTTCAATAAAATGCTCTTTGAAAAGGACAAAAAGCATGCCTAAATTCAAAGCACCCATAAAGAAGGAGATAACAACATTAAAATTAATGTTGTTAATAACACCTTTTAACCATCCCAAAAGATAGCCGACAAAAAATCCGAAAACCAAAAAAAGGATAAAGAAAATCAATGCATACTTTCTTTTCCGATATTTAAAACCCAGAAAACAGGAACACAGAAATGATCCGTAGAAGGAAATAATTGAGGCGGAAATATCGATTGGATATTTAGCAAAGATATCAAGAAACATAATTATTTTTCTTGCTGAAAGAATGGTTCCAAAGCCAAAAGGAATTCTTTTCTTTTCGAACGGCTAATACCTAAACAAATCTCCTTGCCACCACAATTCAGGGTAACATTATCTTTATCATATTTAATAGCACAGCCAACATTAACCAGATAACAGTTGCTGCATTTGGCAAAAAGCTTAGGGTTAAGCAATGATTCAATTTTCTTCAGACTGGAATACTGTGAAAAGTCACCTAAAGAGGTATGAAAAACTAAGGTGTGTTTAGTTACCTCAACAAAATATATTTGAGATGATTCAATTTTGAAAGTTCCTGAAATAGTCTGGAGACAGATAAATTCATGATTTCTTCTCTCCAGTTTTTGCTGCATCCGAGAAAATTTCAAAGAAAACTCAGCATAGACAAAGGGTTTGACAATGAAATCAAAAGCATTGACTTCATATCCTTCCACTGCATACTGAGCTAAACTAGTCACAAAAACCAAAGCCGTCTGAGAATCTATTTCCCGAAGCTTCTTAGCCGCACTCATACCATCAAGATATGGCATCATGATGTCCATGAAAATAAGATCATAAACAGCCTTATAGTTATTTAGAAAAGCGATTGCATTATTAAAAACAATAATATCAGCTGCCTGATTATGTTCTTTATTCCAAGAAACAACAAAATCTTTCAGTTTTTCGCTGTCAGAGGCTGAATCTTCAACAATAGCTATTTTAATCATGTTATTTTCCTGCTTTTTAGTCTAGCTTAAAACCATTTTAAAGTAAAGATGAACCAAACCAGTTATGCTGATAGAAAATACCAGTTATGCCGATGAGATATGTTAAAGGGGTTTCATTTGATAAGCTTTTCCTGAATTTATTTAGGAGGAAAAATCAATGAAAAATAATTCAAAATTTTCTAAGCTTATCTCTTTATGTGCTTTCTTAACCCTTTCTTGCGGTGCAGCTTCTGTTCTCGCCTCTTGCAATGCCAGTGAAAGCATCTACACGATCGAAAAAGGCTATACTGTTAGCCAAATCAAGGATATCCCCGCTGACATGGTCAATTATGTAATGTTTGCCTACGGTGATTATTCTGATCAGGAAGATTCTTATCAGGTCGTCAATGTCAAAACCACTCTGACTCTTAATCCTAGCACTAAAACCTACGAACTTTATAAGATGATTGATACCCCAAAAGTCCATGAAACTGATGATGGCATGGTTTCAACCTATACCGGTGAATATTATTTTAACGGAATCTATGAGGAAGCTGATAAAACCAATATTACCTTAAAAACCCCTACTTCCGGAAAATACAGTGCTTTCTATCCAACCGTCTTAAATTATCAGTCAGTCGAAAAGCAGACCCAAGGCTATGTTCAATCAACCGATTATCCTACTATGATGACCCGTTTCAACAATTGGTATCCTCAGAAAAACACCTCTGCTGTCGATCAGGGAATAGTCTTAAGCGGAAAAACCATGACCTTCGGTTCGGTCACTATGCCAAGCGATGATGACAAGACCTCAACTTCTGCCAGCACTGAAGAAAGTACTGAGGCATCTACTTCTACCGAATTGCCCGAAGGTGTCATCTTAAGTGCTACTGATACTGGTAAGACCATGAACCTGAACAAGGACGGAACCTATGATTTCACTTATTCAGCTTATAATGTCACCGAAAAAGGAACTTGGACTTGGAAAGAATACAAGCTCACCGTCACCAGAGCCGATGATACTGCCTTTGAAGGAGCCTTCAACGCTGATTACAATGTCGCTCTGGAATTCACTTCCCAGTCTTCGTCCCAACTTAAAGCCAGTTTTGTCTTCAATGGTGTTGTCGGTGCTTTAGGGGCTTCCTATACTCCGGCTGAATAGTCTTAGGAGAAATAAATGAAAAAGAAACTTTCTAATAAAAAATTTCACATCATTACTCTTTCGGTAATGGGGTTATGTTTGGGATTAGGAATAGCCGGAACGATAGTAAGTAACTATTTTGCTAACTCCTTAGATAATTATTTAGGACGTGGCGAGATTATTTATGATGAAGGAAGGGAAGGAATCACCTATGATGATTCCGACACCGAGTTCTATGATCAGCCATTTGAGAAAAGCACTCAGGGAAAGACTGATTCCAGCCATGCCGCTTACAAAATCGGTGAGAAGATCAATGATGAAGGGGAAGTCCTTTTGAAGAATGACGGAACTCTTCCCTTAGCAAAGAATACCGCCGTCACTCCCTTTGGCTATCGCTATGTTGATCCAATCATGACCGGAACCGGTTCTGGTGCTGCCACTCTTCTCCAGGATTTTGTTGTCGATGCTTCTACTGGTTTAAGCCACTATTTTAACGTCAACACAAAAATGGAATCCGTACTTAAAAATGCTAGTCCTATCTATGCAACTTCTACTGGCTATAAATCTAAAGCTGATGAAAACGGAACCTTCTCAGGAGCCACATCCTCAGTCGGTGAATTTAATTCTTCCCAGATTTACCAGACTTCCGAAATCGGAAATTACAAGACTGGAATCGTTTTTATCGGACGTCAGGGTGGAGAAGGAAATGATTTGCAGAAAACTGCCTATTTTGAAGGCGGAAAAAAGATTGCTGACCACCAGTTACAGCTAATGCCTTATGAAAAAGACATGCTGGCCTTTGCCAAGACAAATTGCGATAAAGTCATTGTCATTCTTAATTCACCTAACCCAATCGAGCTTGGTGACTTAAAAAAT
>JBAXZU010000059.1:0-10887 GCA_041670225.1 Bacilli bacterium
ACTTCAAAGAGAGTTGATTTCATGATTGGTGGATCGGATGGAACCAACGACAATATTGTGGTTGTAGAATTAAAGCAATGGGAAAGCTGTGAATCCACTGACGAAGAGAATGTAGTTCGGGCTTTTACTGGCGGAAGTAACAAATATGTCAATCATCCATCACAACAGGCTTTTTCTTATGCTAAATTGATAGAAAACTTAAATTTATCACTCAGAGAAAAAAGAATACATATGATTCCTTGTAGTTATCTTCATAATTTCAAAGAATATAATCGAGAAAAAATCTGTTGCAAATGTTACCAAGAAATAATCAATGAGGCACCTATTTTCTTACAGCAGGATGGTGAAAAGCTTCAGGATTTTATTGCTAAATATGTTTCTAAGCCTTCAATCCTGAAATTATTTGACATAATTGAAAACGGAAAATTGAAGCCATCAAAATCTTTGCAGGATTCAGTCGGACAGATTTTAAACGGGAATTCAGATTTTGTAATGATAGACGAACAGCAAGTTGCTTATTCCAAAATCCTAAAACTAGTCAAAGATACCCTTTCAAAACCTGGAAAACATACAGTCGTAGTTCAGGGTGGACCGGGAACTGGGAAATCTGTAATTGCCATTAATTTACTGGCCAAAATTTTGAATTTAGGTTTTGTCTGCAACTACGTAACAAAAACAAGTGCTCCTAGATTTGCTTTTTCACAAAGCTTAGTTGCCGGAAAAAACAAACTATCTTATTTGCGAGGTCTCTTCACGGGATCTGGGAATTTTTATGAAGTTCCTAAAAATACATTTGATTGTTTGTTAGTGGATGAAGCACATCGATTAAATGCTAAATCAGGAATGTTTGCGAATAAAGGTGAGAATCAGATTAAAGAATTAATCAATGCTTCCAAAATCAGTGTTTTCTTTATCGATGAGAACCAGGTTATCTCCACAAAAGATATTGGAAGCATTGATGAGATTAAGAAATGGGCTGACCTATTGGGAAGTCAGTTCCACTTTGATGAAAATCTTGTTTTAAAATCACAATTTAGATGCAATGGTTCTGATGGATATCTTTCTTTTTTAGATGATGTTTTGCAAATAAGAGAAACAGCAAATTATAATGGCTTTGATTTAGATTACGATGTAAAGGTTTTTGATGATCCTAATACCATGAAAGAGGAATTAAGAAAGAAAAACACAAATAATAAATCAAGAATGATTGCTGGATATTGCTACCAATGGGTAAGCGATAAAGATAAAACTGCTTTTGATATTAATTTAAAAAATGGTTTCCACGCCCAATGGAATTTTTCCACTGATAAATGGGCTACCGATAAGAATTCATTTGAGCAGGTAGGGTGTATCCACTCATCTCAAGGATTAGAATTTGATTATGTTGGAATAATCATCGGACTTGATATGAGATTCGAAAACGGAAACGTAATCACTGACTATACCGCAAGAGCTACTAGAGATGCCTCTTTAAAAGGCATTAAGAAATCTAAGAATTTTGAATTAGCAGATAGAATTATCCGCAACACCTATAAGACTCTTCTTTCAAGAGGGCAAAAAGGCTGCTACATTTATTGTCAGGATGAAAAGCTAGGCGAATATATAAAGAATAGAATTGAGGCTTCAATAACTCAATATCAAAAATTTGAGAATTCTATCCTATCAAATGAATAATAACAGGAATTAAATTCGATTTTTATTCTTCGATATTCTTTAAAACAGTTTCCAACCCTACCAAACCTAAGCTATAATAAGCCATGCTTAAAAAAGAATTATTTAATGGCGTCAAAGCCTGTATCTTCGATTTAGACGGAACATTAGTTGACTCCATGTCACTCTGGTATCAGATTGACATTGCCTTTTTCTCTGCTCATGGAATGGAAGTTCCAAAAGACTATGTCAAAGCTATCTCACACATGAATTTTATGGAAATGGCTAATTACACTCATGATAAATACCATCTCAAAGAAACTCCGGCTCAGATAGCAGAAATATGGACCAATATGTCACTAGCTGCCTACAGCCATGACATCAAAGCCAAAGAAGGAGCCAAAGAATTCCTTTCCATCCTGAAAAACAACGGAATCAAAATATCTTTAGCAACCACCAATAAAGCAATTCTCTATGAATCCTGTCTGAGAAACAATGATATGTGGGGGTACTTTGACTATGCTATCGATGTCAATTCCTTAGGCTCATCAAAGAAAGAACCTCTTATCTATCAGCTTCTAGCCCGAAAAATGAATGTCCAGCCATCTGAAACCATTGTCTTTGAAGACATCATCATGGCTGCGAAGACGGCCCATGATGCCGGATTCAGAACTGTAGCCGTCAGTGATGAGGCTTCCAAGAATGACCGGGATGAACTGATAAGAACCTCCGACTATTTCCTAAAAAATTATAACGAATTAATTAATTACGATAAATAATGTAAAATCGTTCTATTTTATTTGTTGCATCTTGTTGTCTTATTTTATTTTGTTTAAAATATACTAACAAATAAGGGGAGTAATAGAATCTATATCCCGCCAACACGCTTAGTTAAAGACTAAGCCGGGAATAGACCGCAGCTACACCACGGTATGAGACCTTATTCATAGAAAGGTATCCTATATGAAAAAAGCTGAAGAAGTGGTGAAAAAGAAGCAGGATCAGTACAACAGCTACTCCAAATCCATCAAAGAGGTCAGTCAGTATTATGAGACTAACTCCGAAAATGGTCTTTCAGTCGATGAAGCCAGAAGAAGATTGGAAGTTTATGGTCCTAACAAACTAGAAGAAACCAAAAAGAAGCCATTCATCAAAAAGCTTCTGAGTCAGTTTACTGAGCCAATGGTCATTGTCCTGCTTTTAGCAGCGGTGATTTC
Organism: Bacilli bacterium; assembly: GCA_041670225.1. Lineage (GTDB taxonomy): Bacteria > Bacillota_I > Bacilli_A > RFN20 > CAG-288 > Enterosoma. The sequence goes on from JBAXZU010000059.1 coordinate 2,868, forward strand.
CATGGCAATTTTCTTTATCAATCTTGGCCGTGGACAAGCCTCTGATGAATGGATTGATGCCATTGTCATTTTGGCAATAGTCATCCTCAATGCCTTTATCGGAGCTATTCAGGAACAAAAGGCTGAACAGTCTTTAGAAGCACTGAAGAAACTCTCCACCCCAATGTGCACAGTCAAAAGAGACGGAAAAATCTTCACTGTCAAAAGTGAGGAGGTAGTTCCGGGAGACTTAGTTATCTTAGAAGAAGGCGGAATCATTCCAGCTGACTTAAGATTAGTCACCTCAGTTGATTTGAAATCTGATGAATCCTCCCTGACTGGTGAATCCGTTCCTAGTGAGAAAGATGCCAAGAAAATCCTGGCAGATGACACCGGAACCGCTGATCAGGATAATATTGCCCACTCTTCCTGTCCTATCAGCTATGGACGAGGAAGCGGAATTGTCATCTATACCGGAATGAATACCGAAGTGGGAAAAATTGCCAATATGTTGACTGCTGCTGACGATGATGAGACTCCGCTTCAGAAGAAGCTGGCTGTTCTTTCCAAACAATTGGGCATCATTTGTCTAGTCATTGTCATTGTCACCTTCTTGGCCGGATTAATCTGGGCTATCATCAACATCGCAACCTCCGCCACTCCTTCCTGGTCTAACCTTGGAAATGAAATTCTCGATTTATTTGAAGAATCAATTGCTCTAGCCGTTGCTGCCATACCTGAAGGGTTATCTGCTATTGTCACAATTGCATTAGCCTTAGGCGTCGGCAAGATGGTCAAACTGAATACTATTGTCAGAAAGCTTCCATCCGTCGAAACCTTAGGCAGTGTAACTGTTGTCTGTTCCGATAAAACCGGAACCCTTACTCAGAATAAGATGACTGTCAAAAAAGTCTATCTCAATGAAGAAACCTTTGATGCTGATAAGGCTATCAATCCTGAGTTCTTGGCCACTGGCATGATGCTCTGCTCAAATGCCTCCATTTCCGGAGACCGCTATGGTGATCCAACCGAAATTGCCTTACTTGATTATGCTTTGACCCTGGGAATCGAAAAAGAGAAGACTGAGCAGACTACTCAGCCTCGTAGTGATGAACTTCCTTTTGATTCCGTCAGAAAGATGATGTCTGTTGAAAACACTCTCGATGGAAAGAAAATCATCTACACCAAAGGTGCTCTTGATTCCATTCTCAAACATACCGACTACATTCAGATCAATGGTGAAATCCGAGCAATCACAGCTGAAGATATTCAAAAAATCAACCAGGCTGCCTCCAATATGGCCAGTGAAGCCTATCGAGTCTTAGCCTTTGCCTTCCGCTATCATGAAGAAAAGACCAGAATGAGTGAAGAACACTTAGTCTATGTCGGCATGGTCGGCATGATTGATCCCGAAAGAAAAGAAGCCGCACCGGCAGTCAGTACCTTCAGACAGGCGGGAATCAGAACTGTCATGATCACTGGTGACCACAAAGATACCGCCTTTGCCATTGCAAAGAACTTAGGCATTGCTGAGAACATTGATCAGTGCTGCAGCGGAGATGAACTCAATGACCTGAGCGAAGAAGAATTAGAGAAGAAAGTTCAGAACACCAATGTCTTTGCCCGTGTTTCACCGGAAAACAAAGTTCAGATTGTCAAAGCCCTCAAAGCTACCGGAAACATTGTTTCCATGACCGGAGATGGCGTCAATGATGCTCCTTCCTTAAGAGCAGCCGATATCGGCATTGCTATGGGAATCACCGGAACTGATGTTGCCAAGAGTGCTGCTGATATGGTTCTCACTGATGATAATTTTGCCTCTATCGAAAAAGCCGTTGAAGAAGGAAGAGGTATCTATGCCAACGTTAAGAAAGCTATCTTCTATCTTCTTTCGTCCAATTTCGGTGAAGTTCTGACTATGTTCTTTGTTCTTATCTTAGGTCTTCCTTCCCCACTTGCCACTCTCCAGATTCTCTGGATCAACTTAGTCACTGATTCTCTTCCGGCTATTGCTTTATCCATGGATGCCAAAGAAAAAGGAATCATGGATCATAAACCTAGAAATCCAAAAGATGGTGTCTTTGCCCATGGTGGATTCAAATTCACTCTGGGATACGGAATTGTCATCTTCGTCATTACCTTTGTCGCTTTCCTCCTTCCTGCCTTCATGCACATGGGAACCTGTGATTCCTGGTCTTGGTCCTGGGAAGGCTTTGTCAACTGCCTCAATTCCCGAGTCCTCAATGCTGATGGCAGCTATTCCTACATGGGCGTCAATGCCGCCGGTCAGTTCTCTCCTCTCTATGCTAGCGAAGCTGAGCTTGATGCCGTCCAGTTCACTAGCGGATATTTGTCCGTTCATGAACAGGCTCAAACCTTTGCTTTCACCGTCTTAGCTATGTCCCAGCTCTTCCATATGGTCGGCATGACTGATATCAAGAGATCATTCATTCACATCTTCAAGGATGGCAACTGGATGTTGCTTGTTGCCTTCATTCTCGGTTTTGCTCTCCAGATAGCAGTCACAGAAATTCATGGTTTAGCCCTAATTTTCGGAACAACCGCTCTCACCTTTACTCAGTGGCTGATCTTAGCTGCTATGGCCTGTGCTCCTCTGCTGGTTCACGAAATTGCCGCTCCGATCTTCCGTAAGAAGAAAGTCGAAATCATCTAAAAAACAAGGCCGTCTGGTTATTATGACCAGACGGTTTTTTATTGCTGAATTATCAAATTAAAAATCCGTGCCTGCTTTTTTTCAGTTGGTGACTCACTGATTTAAAATGAAAACCGCTGATGCTAGAATTTAAGAACACTGACAATCTGAAAAAAGCAAATAGGAGCCAATCAGATTTATCCCCAATTAAAAGAAAAGGCTCAAGAAAGGATTATTGTGACTGACAGAATATCAAAATTAACAAAATTTGTTATGACTATCATTTTACTTCCGACACTTGTCTCCTGCCAAAAAGGTTACTCATCTGAAGAACCGAAATCTCAAGATTCAGAAGAAACTAGTGAAACTAGTATTTCCGTTTCTGATGAAGAAAAACACATTGTAAAGAAATCAGTGCTGATAGGAGGAGGCTGGCCCACAGGAACCACCGAAAAAATTCTTCAGCTCAGTGAAACAGAAAACCCCAAAGTCAGAATCTTTGCGACAGCCATGAATGATGACAAAGCCAATGAGGATAACTATATTTCAATGTTTTCTCCCTATTCGACTGATGTCAAAGCAATTGAACTAATCAATCCTACACTGACAAATGAGGAAATTGAACTTGATATCCTTTCGAGCAACATCATCTGTGTTGCCGGAGGAATGACTGAAGTCCTCATGCGGGAATGGAAAGAGCATCGGCTGGATTTTGCCCTAACTGAAGCCTACAAGAGGGGAACTGTCATGTGTGGTGGCAGTGCCGGAGCTATCTGCTGGACCTATTCTGGATTCAATGACTTCAATAGCGGAGCTATGGATTTCATCAAAGGCATCAACATCATTCCTATCTGGTTTGGGCCTCATGCCAGTGACACTGAAGAGGTCGCCTGGAATCAATTCGGAGCCGTTCTGAATACTAAAAGTGAGCAGCAGAATAATGGAGCTCCAAAGGTCGGATTCCTTTTGACCAATGATTCAGCTTTAGTCTTTGAAGATAATCATTACTCATTAATCAAGGAAAAGAATGCCAGTATCCATCGATATAATTATCGAGACAATGAATGGATTATCAATGATATCGGATATACATCGGGAACGATTGATTATGAAATATAAAACTAATATTTTTAAAAGACTCATCATTTCATCGCTTCTTATTATCTCGTTCTCTTCCTGCCAGAATAACTCCTCTGCTTCCGTGATTCCTTCCGCAAGCCCGGAAAGTGAAAGCATTGAAGTCAGTGATAGCACTGAAATCAAAAAGCAGAAGATTGCCTGCCTGGGAGATAGCATCACTTACGGTTACGCACTTAATAACCGGGATGATGTTTATGTCAATCTCCTATCTCAGGAAGACTATGCCCAAAGCGTTCAGAATCTGGGACTCGGTGGAACTACAATCGGTAATTCCCATGTTGACTACTATCTAGCCCGTACTTTCCTCAGACGTTACACCCAAATCGAAGCCGATACTGACATCATCATAGTCTTTGGCGGAACCAATGACTACGGAAGTGAAAAAGATCAGGGTGTAGCCTTAGGCGAGCTTTTTGACACCAACCAATCCACCTTTTATTGGGCGGTCGAAAAACTGATTGACAGCATCCAGAGTGACTATCCTGAAGCCAAGCTGATTTTTGCTACTCCTCTTCAGAGAAATGATGCCCGTTGGGGCTATCCTAGTACCAGTCCTATTAATCAATACGGGTCAACCCTAGAAGAATACCGTGACGCCATTGCTGAACTCTGTAAACTATATGAGCTGCCAGTTGTCGACCTTTACAATCTTGAAGGCATGAGAGCAAGTGATTCCACCTTTGATTCATTGCTGGTTGATGGTCTTCACCCAAATCCGGAAGGTCAGAAAAAAATTGAAGAAGCTATTGATCAGGTTATCAGAGAAGAAATAAACAAATAATCTAAATTTTTGGTAAGCAATCTCTCATCAAAATAAAAAATGACTGTTCATTTCCAGAAACGAATCTAGAGAAAAACAGTCATTTTCAGTTTTCTTATTTTCCTTTTTCCCGATAAGAAGAAATATACTGCGCCAAAGTCTTATACATGACATCCGGTTCCAAAGGCTTGGAGAGATGTGTGTTCATACCCGCCTCCTTAGAAGAACGGATATCAGTATCATAAGCATTAGCGGTGACAGCAATGATTGGAATAATCTTTGCATCCTTTCTAGCTAATCGGCGGATAGTCTTAGCCGAAGTCAGTCCATCCATAATCGGCATTCTGATATCCATCATAATGGCATCAAAGAATCCGACAGGCGAGGCATCAAACTTATCAACAGCCACCTGACCATTTTCGGCATGGGTGACAATCATGCCCTTCTTTTCCAAAAGCTTGATAGCAATCTTGGTATTCAAAGGATGATCTTCAGTCAAAAGAATATGCTTGCCCCGAAGAATCTCATCGGAAACTTTATGTTCTTCCTCTTCTGTATCATGATAGTCATAGACTCTTTCAAAATTCAGGTAAGCCGTGACTGTGGTTCCAACACCTTTTTCACTCTCGATGTCAATTTTTCCGTTCATCAATCCGACAATCTGTTTAACAATTGACATGCCAAGTCCGGTTCCAACCATTCCAGTTCCGGAATAGTGGTTTTCCTGAGAGAATGGTTCATAGATATGTTTCAGGAACTCCTTGCTCATACCGATTCCGTGATCTTCAACCGTGATTTTGTCATAGGCGATTCCGTTTTCACGCTTTAGGCATTCAATCACTACCCTGATATATCCGTTCTCATGTGAGAACTTGACAGCATTTGACAAAACATTCATGAAGATCTGCTGAACTCTCAGCTTATCTACTTTGATGTATTCCAACTCAGCATTGACCGGAACAAAATCAATCTTGATATTTTTCTTATTAGCCTGAGTCATGATGGTTGTCTGGACATTGGAAATAAGTTTATCAGCTCGGATGACTTCCGGATGAAGTTCGATTTTTCCGCTTTCGATTCGGCTCATTTCCAAAGTATCGTTGATTAATCCTAAAAGGAAATCACTGGAATCAGAAATGTAGGAAAGATTCTTCTGAGCTTCTTCGGGAAGGCCAGGAATATCCTGAGTCAGTCTAGTCATACCAATGATTCCGTTCATTGGCGTACGGATATCGTGACTCATTCTTGAAAGAAACTGTGATTTAGCTTCACTGGCACTTTCAGCCTTTCTCTTATCGTCAATATCAAGCAAAGCGGCTAAAACAGTAATTCCGTTATCATCCTCATCAGTGACTCTCAAGTCACAGCTGATCCAACGGTAAAGATTGGTCTTGGAATTTAGCAGACGGAAATCATAGGAATATCTTTCTTCGGTATTTCCTTTTCTCTGACAAATATCCATTTTGGCTAAATCATCATGATGAATCCAATCACCTGGTTCAATCATCCCGAAAAGATCTACCTGGTCAGAAGAAAGTCCAACCATTTCTAAGAATCTTTGGTTGTAACTGGTCATCTTCAATTTATCATCCGAAAGATAGAATTCCACAATTCCGGATGGAATGGTATTGAAAAGATTATTCAGTCTCTGGCTAGCAACAATCTGACTTGTGACATTTGAATATCCGGCATAAACATGGAAGCCATCGTCTATTCGGTTATCAACTGTACCTTTAAGTCTCACCCAGCCAATCGGCTTATTGGGGAATTTATAACGGTAAATGATATCGCAGGTATCATTGCCTTTTTTAAGATAATCGATGGCTTCAAGGATAAGGTGGGTATCCTCAGGAAATACACCTTTTAAGGCACTGCTTTCACCAGCAGCATCATATTCTTCTTTGGTGATATTATGAGTTCTGAAAAAGCCGTTATTAATGAAGTTCTGTTCGATCTGGTCTCCTTTTACACAATATTCGGCAACCCCAGTAGGAATCAGATTCATGATATTCTGAAGCTTTTGCTGACTCTCATGTTCCTTGGTTTCATCAATAAGATAAAGAATATAGGCATCCTTACCTGACCACTGCAACCCTTTTCCCTTAATGAAAACATTCATTCCGTTTCTAAGAACATGGAATTCAGTGAAATGGTCTTCTTTCAGGTTTTCTATTTGTTCATTGGTAAGGAATGGCCGACTTCCATGTGAATTGATATAGTCAACACCTGATCCGAATATGGAATCATGCTTGACTGATCCCCCATAGAAGAATTCAATTTTCTTATTAGCATAAATGACATGCTTATTTTTCAATTCAGCAATTACGATTCCGTTATCAGATCCTTCAACAATATTCTTGAAAAGAGCAGCCTCATCACTTGGTGAGGAAAAAACACAGTAATAAACCGGAAATCCGTCTTTTTCTCTGAGTTTCTTTCCTTCCAAATGAAGCCATTTGACAGTTCCGTCTTTATGGAAAAAACGGTAGGTGAGATTAAGGTCTTCGCCTTTGGTGGTTTTTTCTTTAATCTTCTGAATGACACTATCATAATCATCCGGAATGATGATTTCCTTAAGCAACGTATGATTATCAATCAGCCTTCGAATTTCAGTGCAGGATGAACCGGAAAGCCTAGCAAAGCCATCACTGAAAAATTCACTTTCCAAATAATCTTCCCGGAAAGTAAAGATTCCCGATCCACCAGGGGTGGTTTGGAAAAGACTCTTTTCAATCTGCTGTCTTTCTCTTTCCTTCATCTCATTTTCAAATTGATAGGTGATTTCAGTGAAAGAAATTGAGCAATAGCCTTCAATAATTCTCCAGCCCTCAATGTTAAAGAACTTTCCATTAACAAAATGTGATTCTAAAGAAACGAAATGAGTTCCGTTCTTAGCAATATCAAGATAAACAGATTCCTGATTATTGAATTTATCAGCAAAAATCTCTTTATGGGTTTTTCCAATGATATCTTTCAGTGGCAAACCGATAAAATCAGAAAAGGCTTGATTAGCAAAGAAATATTCAATGACATCCTCATTGGAAGAATTCTGGTAAACATGCAGAATAACACATCCAAAAGGTGCGTTCTCATAGACTTTCTCATAAGCTGATAAATCTAGTGTAGTTTGCTCAAATTTTTTCATTTAGGATACCTCATTTCATTTGCTACAACTAAAATTCAAAACCCTTCTCACCCATATTGCTCTTATAGTATTAATTCTAGTTCAGTTAAAACTATTATTCAATGAAATATAACATAAAAGAATAGTTATAAAGAAGAACAATAACTTATGTTAACCAAATAATAGGAAAAAAATGATAATTAAAAATTATATGTTATAATCGAACAATAGAAATGAGGAATCCTAATGAGTGAATACCTAATTGAAGCCGAACATTTGTCAAAAATGTATCGTGATGCTTTTGCTGTTTACGATGTTTCCTTTAAAATCAAAAAAGGTGAAATTGTCGGATTAGTCGGTAAAA
>JBAXZU010000060.1:0-10764 GCA_041670225.1 Bacilli bacterium
CATAATTAACCTCCAAAATAATAACTTTATAATTATACCATAATAAATTATAATTTTATTTACCTTTATTTGCCGTATTTACTTTTAATTATCGAATTTATTTAAAATTATTCTTGCATACTACTTCGTTCTTTGGTATATTATCCTTTGCAAGTTAGCACGCAGATATTCATTTGACCGATGACGCGAGATGTAGTAGCCAAGCTAATACGGCGAACCACGTTCATCCGGAATGAGAGAATCAGCGCTCTATCTTATGCATCCAGCATAATGAAAGGAGATATTATTAAATGTCACGTTACACTGGTCCAGTTTGGAGACAATCCAGACGTTTAGGTTATTCCGTTTTAGGCAATGGCAAGGAACTTGCCAAGAGACAGACTGTCCCTGGACAGCATGGTCAGGCCAGAGCCAAGAAGAAGACTGAATATGGTCTTCAGATGGCTGAAAAGCAGAAGATCAGATTCACCTATGGTGTTTCTGAAAAGCAGTTCCAGAGACTCTTCAAGATTGCTAAGGCTGATAAGAAAGTTCAGACCGGCCTTAAGTTCCTTCAGATTCTCGAATCCCGTCTTGATAATCTTGTCTATCGTTTAGGTTTCGCTATGACTAGACGTCAGGCCAGACAGCTTGTCTGCCATGGTCATGTCACCGTCAATGGCAAGAAGGTTGATATTCCCTCTTACTTAGTCGAACCTAATGATGTTATTTCCTTCAAGGAAGCCGATAAGAACCTTAAGGTTGTTCATGAAGCTATTGATGCTAAGCCAGCTATTCCTGCTTATGTCACTGCTGACTGCAACAAGGTTGAAGGAACTTATGTCAGATATCCTGAAAGAAGTGAACTCTCCGCTGAGATCAACGAAGCTCAGGTTATTGAATTCTACAACAGAAAGCTCTAATCAGTTTACACTGCCGGGAGTTATCCCGGCTTTATATGGCGGCTATGGTGAAGTGGTCAACACAAACGGCTGTGAACCGTTCATGCGAGGGTTCGAATCCCTTTAGCCGCCCCACTTCAAAAACAATAATCATGTCCTGAATAAATTCGGACATGATTTTTTTGTAACTATCAAAAAACTTTTTTTCGCCAGGACTATTGGTAGCGATTCAAAATACCGATTATTAGTTATTTTAAAAAAAGGAGTTATTTTTATGGAAAAGAATATTCAGATTCCCAAAAACCGACAAGCTTTTAAAAACCTAGGCATTCTTGGAATAATCTATTTTTTTCTCGATATTCTTTTAGTCGGCTTTTCTTTTTTGAAACCCACATCTATTCACCGGAAAACCAAATCACCGTCATTGGAACAATAGAAATAATAGATGATCCCAAAGATGATACTTCAATATACCACATCACTCTGGCAGAAAACGAAATCAACTTTTCGTTAACGAGCGCTCTTTTTGAGGAAAATAAATCTAAAAGAGTATTTTTCTCTTCGTAAAACTGTTTACCTCACTGTTTCCGAATGAAAAAAAATATCAAAAGAGTGTCCCTATAATTAAAATTTCTGAAAATGGTATCGAATCATTCAATTTCGAATCATTTTATCCTGACAACAATCGTACCTCACTTATTGTCGGAATAGTTATATCCGCCATTGGTGGAATTGGGGCAACTATTCTTCTGATTCTGTCAAGAAAGAAAGTGATAGAGATATTTAACGTAAAGGATCTTTCTACCACTCCACAACAACTGTTTCGGAAAATGAAGGGTTTTTCCTACTCAAAAAATTCCTCAGCATTTCTTGGCGCATTGATTATATTTGTTGTCGGAATCACAGCAATAGTTTTTTCTGTCGCTATTGTCGGAAAATACATACAGGACAATGAGATTGGAAAAATTATGCTTTGTATCGGATTTGTAATTGTTCTCTTTATTTTATTGGCAATCCCGCTTTTCTATCTTTCACCAGCTTTTTTCAAGAAGAAACGGATCAAGCCATTTTGTGAGGATTACCGGAAATTTCTAAATCAAGAAGATCTGCAGACCGATTTCTGTCCTTTTGAAAATTTTTCATTGCCACTGGAATACCTTACCAAATTCAATGATGATGATAACGAAACCATAGATAACATAGGTAAAATGGGAAGCATTGATATAAATGATCTGGATCTCTGCACCAGTGTTTCGTATGACAATTCTTTTATGTTGGCGACTATCTACATTTGTACAAATCTAGATGAAAACAATTATGTTCATGATGCCTTCTTTATTTTGAATCAAGCCACCTATGAATATATCAAAAATCATAACATCCATGTGGCCGGTCTAGATTATTTGCTTAACCATCTAGAACAGGAAATCACTAAACATAACAGTAAAAATCTAAGAAAAACTTTCTTTATCGATTATCATCAATAGTTTTCATTTTCAGGGAAAAATATTTCTTTTTTATAACATTTTCTTTAATTTATTTATTTTCAATAATTCTTATATAATCCGATAGTTTCTGAAATTATTTCACTTTAGTATAATAAACAATATCAATTAAGAGTTTTTTTATTATTTTTTTAAGAAAACTCTTTTTTTAAGTGAAAAACCGTAATATAATTTTTAGCATGTGAAAAAAAGGAGGATAGAAAATTCATGAAAAAGAAATGTCTTATGTTGCTTACCCTTGTTGGTCTTTTGGCAACAGGATGTCAAACTACTGAAACCAGTGCTTCCGGCAGTCAGTCTTCAGTCAGCGATAGTACTTCCGTTAGTTCAGATACTTCAGATATTTCAGATACTTCAGCCAGTAATGATTCAGAAACCAGTGAGGCAGTCTCAGCCGATGAAAGTGCCGTAGTCAGTGATAGCCAATCCGAAAGCATAGAAGATTCAGCATCTGATTCAGTTTCTCCCATTGCTGAATATACAGTAACATTTGTTTATGGTGATAAAACCACTTCGACCCAAACCATTACCGAAGGCGAAAAAGTATCAAATCCCGGAGATGACACAACAGTTGCTGATTCGCGATTTGATGGTTGGTTCGCAGGTGATTCATTATATGACTTCGATTCACCCGTCACTAGTGACCTGACTCTAACCTCTCATTACACCTTATTTGCAGATATAGAATTTACTGTCACTTATTCGCTTTATGAACAATACAAAGTTAGTGATGGCTTTTTGCCAGAAGAACTCCTGACTTCTACCATTACCTATGGAAAAGAATTTACTGTTCTCGATGCGGCCATCAAGACCCGTTATTCCAATTATTCAGGAGAATATGAAGTCTATAATTCGCAGAACGAATATGTTAAAGATGTCAATGCCGGTGATAAAATCACCGTTACCGATAATCTTACCTTAAAACCTAAAGGAACCCACCAAGAAGATTTCCGTCATCTTTGGAGACAATGATCCTTTGACTCTTGATGCCTATGACACTTTGACAATCCCAGATACAGTTCCCGAAGGTGATGGACAGTTTATCGGATATACAATCGAAGATGATGGTGAATTAATCAAAATCTATCAGCCTGGTGAAATCATCCATAGCGAAGAATTGGTTCAATTCAGTGAAATCAAATTCATCCCTTATTTTGCCCAGAATGTTGTAGAAGTTGACAATATGGAAGACCTTCTGGATGTTGATAGTGATGCTATTGTTTCTCTCACTGCCGATATTGATTACGACGGCGAGGATGTCGGAGCTGGAATCGGTTCGGGTGAATTTAACGGTATTCTCTTAGGAAACGGTCATAAGATTTCCAATTTCACTATTGATGCAAACGATGAGCAGATAAACGCAGGTTTGATTGATTTCTCAGGTGATGGCTGTCAGGTTTATGATTTGGAATTAAGTGATGTCATCCTTTCTACCTATTCTGCCTATGGTGCCGGTTTCCTTATCGGAGAAAGTGATGGCTACACCGTCATTTCCAACGTCAAGGTTACTAATGTAAGTTTGGATGTCGTTGACTATAAAACCTATAATTATGCAGTCGCTGGCATCGGCGGATTGATTGGAACTATGGGAGCCGGAATTGTTTACAATTCTCATGTCGACAATTTTGATTCCACAGCCACTATTGACTTGGAAGAAGTGGATGATGATCAGAAAGCAGAAACCATTGGCGGATTGGTAGGATATGAAAATTCCATGGAAAGAGGTGGATTAAGAATAATTGATTCTTCGATAACAAATTCAACAATCATCTCCTCAGAAGGCATCGAAAGTGCTTCAGTTGGCGGCATTATCGGAATATGTGATAATTCTACCGACTTTGGTTTGGAATTAAGAAACAATAAAGTCTCTGATTCTACCATTGCCATCGTTAATTCCAATTCCAATGGAGCTAGCTGCACTAATGAAATCGGTGGTTTCATCGGCAGTGAATCCAACTACATTCGCAATCAGCGTGATGATAAGCAGACACCGAATCTTGTAGTCAATAATGAGATAATTGATACCGAGGTTAAATTCACCAACACCAACACTACTGATGCCTCTACTGTCCATATCGGCGGTTTTGCCGGTTATGCCTGCAGTGACTTCAATAATTCCGAACCTGATGGCGGAGCCATCTATTCTGGAAATAGTATCGACGCCAAAATAACAGTAACTTCTCTTGGCACAAATCCTATTGCTGCTGGTGGTTTCTTTGGAATCCTTGATATTTGGAATAACGGTTATGCCTCAACCTATATTAATGACAACTATATCAATATCAATATGAATATTGACAGCAATGCTGCCAATCATTCTAACATTGGTGGTTTATTAGGTTATGGCGCTATTGAAGGCTCAGCTCCTGTCTATATTTGCCGAAATATTGTCGATGGAATCCTTAAGGCTGATGATGGTTCGGTTGAAAGTATTGAAAATTATTCAACCACTGGTGGATATATCGGTTATTTCCTCAATGCTGATTCTGATGTCATCATTGAAAAAGCCTTTATCTCACTTCAAGTCACATGCGAAAACTTTGCTTCAAGCATTTTCTATTACGAAAATGATGCCATGGGTGATTCAGAATCCTGTTCAATCACCATTGGCGAGATGTATGTTGATAATAATTCCATTTTAGGAAATGTCAACGAAGAACTTGAGACTGTCATCGATGTCGATTCTGACTTCTTTACTATAACCGGATTCTCTTCTTATTATTGGGAAGTGATTGATGGCGCGGTCTGCCTGAAGTAATAATTCTCTAGCCGCCAGAAAAAACTGGCGGCTTTTTAAATGGTCAGATAATTATATTGTGCCTTATTATCCTGAAATTTGATAAAATAGAGGGAAGAGGTCTTTATATGGAAAAGATTTACCAGGATTTAAAAAACGGATTAAAAGATATCCGTGATGTCGACACCAGAATCGAATATCTGAAAAAGCTGAGGATGTCAATTGTTAACAATAAAGATGGCATTGTCAAAGCTCTTCATGATGATTTCAACAAACCAGAATTTGAAACACTTTCAACTGAGATCTTTGGTGTTATCGGAGAAATTGATTTATTTATAAAAAAATTAGGAAAATGGTCAAAACCTGAGTCGGTCCGTCCAAGCATTCTTAATTTCCCTAGTTCTGGTTATATTTACAAAGAACCTATGGGTGTCGTCTATATTTGCAGTCCCTGGAACTATCCTTTCAATTTAGCTATGACACCATTAGTTGGAGCAATCGGAGCGGGGAATACTGTCCTCTTAAGACCGAGTCAGTCCAGTCTGAATTCAGCCCATATTATTGAAAAAATCTGCAAAGAGGTTTTTCCGGAAAATATTGTCCACGTCTTCGTCGGCGACCATGATTTAGCCGATAAAATTTTGGATATGGACTTAGACATGGTTTTCTTCACCGGATCCCCAAGAATCGGAAGAGAAATCTATAAAAGAGCCACCAATAGTTTTGCCAGAGTCGTTCTGGAATTAGGTGGAAAGTCTCCAGTCATTGTTCTCAATGATGCGGATTGTCAGAAAACAGCTAAACGTTTAGTTTGGGGTAAATATCTTAATGGCGGACAAACCTGTGTAGCACCGGACTATGTGATTGTTCAGGAAAAAGTCAAACCTGCCCTGATCGAATGGCTGATTAAGTATATTGGCGAATTCTATTACACCAGTGAAGGTCTTACTGATAACTTCCCTCATATCATCAATGAAAAGAATTATGAAAGACTCAAACAGCATTTAACCGGGAATATACTAGTAGGCGGAAAATTTGATAATGAGAAAAGACTCATCTATCCAACCATCATTGACAATATCACCCTGGATTCACCAATCATGAAGGAGGAAATTTTCGGACCAATAATGCCGTTGATAACCATCAAGGATGTCGATGAAGTGTATCCAATCATTGAAGCCAACCCCAACCCTCTTGCTGCCTATATTTTCACCAGCAACATGAAAGCAGCTGAAACGCTGGTTGATAACATTAAGTGTGGTGATGCCTGCATTAACGATACTGTCATGCACCTAACCAGTGATACGCTTCCCTTCGGAGGCATAAAAACCTCAGGCTTAGGATCATATCACGGATATGAATCATTCAAGGTCTTCTCTCACTATAAGAGTGTCCTCAATAAGTCTCTTAAAGGTGAAATCAGTGTCAAATACCCGCCTTATACTAAAGAAAAAATCAAATTTTTAGAAGAATTCGGAAAAATTAAATAGAAGGACAATATATGGATCCAAGAATAATCAGAACGAGGATCAAGATAAAAGCATCTTTTCTTTCACTGATTGCTGAAAAGGAATTTGAAAAAATCGCAGTTAAAGATATAGCCGAGTCAGCCGGAGTTAACCGTATTACTTTTTATGACCACTTTAAAGACAAATATGATCTGCTGAATGAAATCTATAAAGATTTAGACCAGGAAGCCTATTCAGTATCCCTTTCAGTTTACCAGGAAGAAACCGACGTTCTCAATCAGACTTATATCAAGATATCAAATTATCTTTTAGGTTTTGTCAAAGCTCTGTCTAAAAGAAAAGAACTCCTCTATTCTTTGGTCAAGCAAACAGGTGGTTATGTTTATTTTTCGTTGGAAAACTTCCTGACCGGCAAATTTTTAAAGCTGATTACTTCTTTTGGGGATTCCTCACTGCTGATTTATTCTTTAGATCAGACTGTGGCCTTAATTGTGGGTGGAATTATTTCTTTTGTCGTTTCCGGACTAAAAGAAGGAAAATACGATGATAATAATTATGAAAATCTCTTCTATGATGCCCAAAGGATTACCCGCGCCATTCTAAACAGCAAGATCATTTTCAAATAAAAACGTTTTCATCAGCCAATGAATTTTCAGTATCCGCTTTCAGATTGAAAACCGTATCTAAAAGACTATCTTAGATAAGGCTTCAGCCAGAAAGGTGGAAAACATGAATATTTTCAAAATGGTCAGTGCTCTCTTGAGAACCGCTAAAACACTCAGCTACAGCAAAACCAACCGTTAAAACTAAGGCTATCCAAGATAGCTGACTGCACTCAATTCCGTAAGGATTAATATATGGGCTTCCTTAATTAGGAAGCCTTTTTTAACACATGTCACAACATTCATTTCAGCCCTCTCTTTTGCTTCACAAAAGCCACATTTCAATTTATAATATAAGCAATTAAAAGAATTAGGGAATTACAGGACCCTGAATTGATCTAATTAAAGAAAAGACTAAAAAACTCTTTTCAAAATTAGAAAACATAGCAAATAAAAAAGTAGGCCTTGGGACAGCCTACTTTTTTTGTTTGGTTATTTCGTACTAGCTACAGCAGTTTCAGCTTCGTCCTTCTTAATGAACTCTTTACCAATAGCAAGGTAGCTGGAAAGGTCCTGAAGATTAGAAGGAACAACGATCTTGGTGGCTTTGCCATCAGCAACCTTTTCAAGGGATTCGAATGAACGGATAGCCAAAGCTTCTTTATTAGGCTTAGCATCATTAATCATAACAATACCCTTAGCCTGGGCTTCTCTAAGCAGAAGTTCGCCGTCAGCCTGAGCTTTCTTAATCTTGATGATTGATTCAGCTTCAGCTTCAGCTCTCTTGATAGTAGCAATCTTATCAGCATCGGCATTAAGAATAGCAGCTTCTTTCTTACCTTCAGCAATAGTGATAGCAGAAGTCTTTTCACCCTCAGCAATAAGAATCTTTTCACGCTTTCCACGTTCAGCACGCATCTGCTTTTCCATGGATTCCTGAATATCACGTGGAGGAAGAATATTCTTGACTTCAACACGGGTAACTTTGATTCCCCAAGGATCGGTAGCTTCATCAATCAGGGTTCTCATTCTGGTATTGATGGTATCACGGCTGGTAAGAGTAGCATCAAGATCCAAATCACCAATGAGGTTTCTCATGGTTGTAGAAGTTAAGGCTTCAATACCAACGATCGGATTTTCGACACCATAAGCGAATAACTTAGGATCGGTAACACGGAAGAAGACAATAGTATCAATCTGCATAGTGACATTATCCTTGGTGATAACAGACTGAGGAGGGAAATCATAGATCTGTTCCTTTAAGGATACCTTTTTATTGACACTATCAATGAAAGGAGCCAGAAAATGAATTCCGGTTTCCCAGGTCTTGAGATATTTTCCCAATCTTTCAACAATAAGATTTTCTGTCTGACGGACGATCTTAATGCAGCAGACACAGTAAAGAAGAATGCAGAAGGCTAAGATTCCTAAAAAAATGTATAAACCAATCATGTTAATTTACTCCTTTGTAACATACAGGGTATTTCCCTGGATTTTGACAACACGTACCAACTGGCCAATCTCAATAGTCAGACCATCAACTGCGGATTTTGCACTATAGATGATGTCACCTATTTTGATTTCACCTGGTTCCTGTACCCCAATTGATTTAATCAGGAAGTACTCACGGCCTACATACCCATCAGAATTGAAGTGTTCATCCCTTTTTGGAATGATTTTCCTAACCAAAGGTCTTAGACAGACAACCATGGCTAAGGAAATAAGAACGAATACCAGAATCTGAGCCCATAACGGAAAGCCAGGGATGAAGGACAAGGCGAAGGCAATCAAACTTCCAATCATAAACCATACGGAAACCAACTGAACAGATAGACACTCAACAATCAGGAAAAATAAGAACAAACCAGCCCAAACTAAAGTAGCAACTAATTCAGGTTCCACAATAAGTCTCCTTTCCTACGCATAATTATATCTTAAACATTTTCGTACTACAAGAATTATAGAAGACAACAATTGCGTAATAAAACCGGGATTATTCCAACCATGGTAGAATAATCTCAGCTGATAAAGGAGAAAAGATTATGGAAATCAAACATGAAGAAGGCCGGATAGCAATCTATGAAAATAATATGGTGATTGGCGAATGCGATTATTCAGTCAGCAATTCTAGTCTGATAATCACTCATACCTATACTGATCCGATTCTTAGAGGCCAAGGAATGGCGGCTAAGATGGTCGATGAGGTCATTAAAATTGCTGCTGAAAAGAACCTGACACTTAGTGCAACCTGTTCTTATGCTGCTAATTACTTGGAAAAGCTCAAGACTCGGAAGGAGTAACGGAATAGAAATAACAGCCTCGCTGACAAATAACAGCCAAATTGGAACCATGATAGCTTAATGAGAGCGGCTTGGTTTTGATTTTGATGGTTTTCACTAAGGAAAAATCGACTAATGAGAAAACATAAAGGGTTCCGTTACCTAAATTCTTTTCGCTGGAAAGAAAGAAAAGGAAGTTGTAATTTTTGGCAATACTCAGATCAAGACATTCTGAACCATAGGATCTGCTAAGAAGATGCGATATATCGTTAACATCCTGGTAATGAAGGTATTGCTGCCGGGCAAGGAGAATGCTTTCTTTATCGGTAAGATTTATGGCCTCATCAGGAATGAGAAAAGAAATATCTCTGATTACCTTTCCGTTACGGCTGATTACTTTGAATCCTAAGGGAGCATCAATGATGATTTCACCCCTATCAAAAAAATACAGTTTATGAAAAGGGGGAAGAAGAATCTCTTTGATGATTTTACCATCCGAGAAAAAGGATATTTTTCCCTGATTATCTAACAAGGAAAGACTGGCATTATCTTTAGAAAAACGTAAGGAATCAAATTTTCTGCCTTCATTGAGAAAGAAATAATTATAAGAAAAGTCAGTAAGACTGATTAACAGAAGGACTGATTCAGCTTCACCATTGATAATATGATCAACAAGAACAAAAAGCTTAGAAGAATCATTAGAAAAACAGGCATCTTTAAAAAAAGCATTTTCCACCTTAATATCAAAAGTTTTATCAATTATTTCTAAATCAACAACATTGAAAAGACGAACATGATTTGAAAACAATGGTGTTATCAATACTGAAAAACTGTCATCATTTGAAGTGACAATTTTAGTTGAATAATCAGTACAGGGAACAGAATCAATAATCAGGAAAGTTTCCGGAGACACCAAAGAAATTGTCTCCTTTTCCTTGATTAGAAGGTTGTCATGACTTTCGCAAAGACATTGAACCAAGGGAAATGATTTGACCAAACTGACAGGAGACATATTAATTTCTCTTATATTCAGTAACTAAAGAAGAAATGTTCTTGGCTAATTCCGTTGTGAAGTCAGAAGCCAAAGTACGGTAGGTCCAGTTAGATCCTAAGGTAGAAGGATGATTCATACGGCAGGAATTATCTTTGATAAGTAAATCCTGGATTGGGAGAACAGAGAGGAATGAAGGAGAAGCATAACATAAAGCAACAATCGTTCTGACTAACTGTTCCAGTGTTTCACCATTGTAGCTAACTTTATAAAGCAGGCATTGTTCACTAGTGAACAATG
>JBAXZU010000061.1:0-10162 GCA_041670225.1 Bacilli bacterium
CTCTTCATTGCCCACGATCTCTCTGTTGTCAAATATTTCTGCGACCGTATTGCTGTTATGTACTATGGTGAGATTGTTGAACTGGCAACCAGTGAGGAATTGTTCCGTCACCCGCTTCATCCCTACACAAGAGCTCTGCTTTCCGCTATTCCTAAACCTGATCCAATCAGTGAAAAAGTCCGTAAGCGAATTGTTTATAATCCGGCTAAGGAACATGACTACACTGTGGATAAGCCGACCTTTGTCGAAATCCTTCCTGGACATTTCATTTTGGCCAATAAGGAAGAAGTCGGAAAGTATCAGACAATGATTGAAGAAGACGATAAAGCCGCTAACGAAAATAAGTAAAATAAGGGCTGCCTCAGGCAGCCTTTTATTGTACTAAAGAATGGAAGCGGTTACACTTTACCTAGTGTTTTTAAAATTTACGTATTGTTTAATGATAATTAAGAGAAAACTTATATTTTTTTAAAAAAATAGCTGAATTCTTTAAATAATCTAATATTCCTAAATTCGCTGTTTTTCTTAACATATTATCGTTTTTTTGTTAATAATATAATATTAATTTGGAGGAAATTATGAAAAACAATAAATTATTTATAGGTCTTTGTTCATTAGCTTTGATTGCTCTTACTGGCTGTGGAACTACTGAAGCCTCGGCTTCTGTCTCAACTGAACCCTCAGTTTCTGTTTCTACCAGTGTCAGTACCTCAACTTCCGTTCCGGAAGCCTATCCGGCTTTATCCATCCGTATCAAAGGTGTTGAAGAAGTTGAAGCTGGATGCACTGCCACTATCCGTGCTCTTGTCACCCTTGATGTTCAGGATGATGGTGTCTCTGAAAATGTCAATTTCACAGTTGCTGATCCTACTGTCATTGCTCTTCCTGAGGATGCAGAAGATGTCATTTCCGTTGTTGTTACAGGTCTGAAGGCCGGAACAACCACTATCACTGCCACTTCTGTTGCTAATCCTAATGTCTCAAAGAATTATACAATCACTGTTCTTGAGGCTAAGCCGACTTTGAAGAATCTCTGGAACAATATCA
The DNA here is from genome assembly GCA_041670225.1 of Bacilli bacterium. Classification (GTDB taxonomy): domain Bacteria; phylum Bacillota_I; class Bacilli_A; order RFN20; family CAG-288; genus Enterosoma. Next base: position 1,048 of record JBAXZU010000061.1, read on the forward strand.
TTGATATGGATAACTACACTATTGAAGGCGGAACCTTCAATGGTATTGATGAAGCTGATTATGAAGAATCCATGTCACCGACTAATTATGTCCGTGTCACCGATAATGCCATTGTCACTACTGATAGCAGTAACGGCGTCATCTATGCTGACTCCACCACTAAGAATGCGATGTACGGTATTGCTCTTTCTAATGCCGAGGATCAGAGAGCTGTCTATCTGGAAGCTCCTGTTACCGGCGGTACTTATGGAGCCGTCATTACTGAGGATGCTCCTTTAGCTAAAGGTGATTCCGGCTTCTTGACTAAGGATACTTTCATGGGACTGAAGACTAATGCTTCTTCTCCTAATGATGTTTCAGCTTTCTATTCTTTGGCAGCCTTCAATCCTAAATGGTTTGTTGCTGATAAGGAAGATGACAATACTTATCTGATTGAAGGAAAAGATGATGAGGAAACCGAAGACAATACTTCAACCAATGTCGGTCTTTATTCCTCTTTTGTCGAAACCCTGCTTTGGCAGCTGACTGATCCGGAAGGCTACTTAAGATTCTCATCCAGTGCTGAATCTTTGGCTTTTACTGCCTTTGCCAGTGAAATTGAGACTACCATTGTTGTTACTTCTGCCAGTGATTTCTTAGTTCAGATTCTTACCAGTGACGGAACTTACCACTATGCTAAGATCACTGATGTCGGAACTACTTCCATGGATGACATTCCCGCTGTTGCCACGGCTCTGAGTACTGGACTGACTCCGGCTGAAGCTACTTTGTCTTCTGACCTGACTGCTGCTAAGACTCTTCTTTCTCAAAATGATTATATTCAGACTAATTATGCTCAGCCTAATGATATTAACGCTGATCAGTTCAAGGCTTTCTACAATATCTATCATACTGAAGACTATATCTTCTATTATTATGATGCTGACTTCATTACTGAATACAACCGTTTAGCCGGTGAGGATGAGACTCTCTATTGGAATGAGCCTTCCTACGGATACCGTAAGCAAGCTGACGGCATCTATAAGTTCACCTATACTGAACCTGCTACTGCCGGAGCTAATGGAACTATTACTCTTGCTGATACTAAAGAAGAAGGAACCACTGCTGAAACTACCATGGCTGATTGGGCTAATTATATTTCTACTTCCGGTTTAGCCACTGGCGATCTTCTCTATACCTTAACTGATACTCAGTCTACTATCTGGGAAGGTGTTTCTACCAAGTATCACCGTACTTCTTCCAGAATGACTATGCTTGATATTGCTGCTTATTATGGTATTGTTCCTTCCTCTGAAGCCTATGATAAGGTTTTAGCCGGTGTCGGAACTTCTTATGATGAAAATGACAGCATGGTTATCAACTTCACTTATGGCTATCATATTCCGACTGACAGTGATAACTGGTATCAGGCTTATCACTTCTATCTCAGTGGATTTGGTACTTGTGAAACCACGGAAAACAATCCTCTTAATGTTCTCGATTAAATAAAAACGCTATTTGAAAGCGTTTACACTGATAACCTAAAAAACTGATTTTTTGAAAAAAAGCCGAATTTCATATCTAAAAACATATGATTTTTGGCTTTTTTTATATTTTTTTAAGATTTTTTTGTTTTTGTACTTTATTTAAAAAAAGAAATTATCAAGGAAACGAGTCAAATTTTTGAGATAATTTATAGGTATAAATTTTTTAGGAGGCTTTTACAAATGAAAAAAAGTTTAATTCTTATGTCAGCTTTAGCTGTCTTAGCTTCTTCTGCAGGCTTAGCTAGCTGTAACACTACTACTTCTACCTCAACTTCTGTTGAGACTTCCGTTTCCGTTTCCACCGGAGATTCTACCTCTACTTCTACTTCTACTACTCCCAGCATTTCTGTTTCTGCTATTGGTGTCAATTTCACTTCCAAGGTTAGTGAAGTCGAAGTTGGTTCATCCATCACCATCAGAGCTGCTGCCGTCAATTTAGATGGCTCCGATCTTGAAAATGATTACATTAATTTCAGCACCGATGATGAAGATGAAAGATATCTTACTCTTCCTGATACCATCACCAACACTAATTCCATCAAGGTCACCGGCAGAAGAACCGGAACTGTTGTCATCACTGCCACCTCTGTTGCTGACAGAACTGTTTCTGCTACTATTACTATTACCGTTAAGACTAAGCTCAGTGCTTTAAAGTCTGTTATTAACACTGTTAATGATTTAACTAACTACACTTTCGTTTCCACTTATACTGACAATGATGGCGAAGAAGCCGAATATGGCAGAGTTGAAAGAACTTCTACCACCCTTCTTCAGACTGTTGTCAATGCTGATGGAGAAAGTGTTTCTCCTTTCACTGCTGAAGGTCTTGGTATTGCCAAGGATGGCTATGCTATTTATCTTGAAAAGGATTCTAATGGCGCCTATACCGGAAATGAAAGACTCACCTGTGGATCTGGTTTCTTAACTGCTTCCAATTTCGCTGGTTTTGGTGATTCTACCTCTTCCCCGAATGATACTCAGACTATCTTCACTTCCTTTGCTGGACTTAATCCTTCTTGGTTCACTTCCACTAAAAGCAGTGATAACACCTATGAAATCGAAGGAACTTCTGATGATGTCAATTCTGCTTTAGCTGAATTCACACTCTGGTCCATGATGGATCCTATTTCCTTATATAACTATATTTCTGCCGGAACCTCTAACTTTGTTGATCTTGCTGCTTTAGCTGAGACCACTATTGATGTTCTGACTAATTCCACTATCAAGGTTACTCTTACTGTCGGAGATGTTACTTTGACTGGTTCCTTAACTGAAGTCGGAACTACTGAAGCTCCTGAAGCTGCTGCCGCTTATCTGGCTGCCACTGCTTCTGTTGCTCCTGCTCTTTCTGCCACTATGGATAAGATCAGAAACTGCTACACCTCTGGTGTTTATGCTAAGTCAAATGTCGGCTATGTCACCGTTGGTAGTTCTCAGAAGACTATCACTTGGTGGACTTACATCACTGAAAATTACTATTTCCATTATTATGATGCTGCCTTCATTTCTGGATATGAAGAATCCGGAAGTGCTTGGGAAGATGATGGTAATGGTCATGCTTTGATTGGTGAAGGCTATGTCAAGAAGAGTGATGGCATGCATTCAGTTGTTGTCTATGATGGCGGAAAAGATACTGAAGGCGCTGATGTCGCTGACACTGTCATTATTGACTCTGCCGTTGTAAGCGAAACTGATGCCGATACTACTATTGATGATATTGTTGCTGCCGTTAACTATGGCGATGATACTTTAATCAACCTGATTGATAATTCTGCTTTCCTTTATTCTGTAGGCTCTACTGCTGAAGCTCCTTTCGATAGCTTAAGTACCAGCTATTATTATTCCAATTCTTCTAGTGATACTAGTTGGAATGCTCTTGCTGCTTACTTCATTGGTCAGAACTACTCTTATTATCCAGCTAAGTTTACTTCCGCTGAATATATTGTTGGTGTTGCTCCTGTCTACAGTGAAGCCGATTCTTCCGTTGTTGAAGAAGTTAAGTATCTCTTTGCCTGTGGAAACAATGATACCGGTTGGTATGTCTTTGATGATTATTCCACTAAGGAACATGGCACTGCCAAAGCTCCAGACGGAATTGATGCTTTGATTCTTGCCGCCATTGCTGCCTAATTCCCTTCCTTATATATATATGTAAAAATGAGCTGCCTGAAAAGGCAGCTTTTTTCGTATGTGTATATTCTGAAAATCCTGCTGGCATTTTTCTTTTTTAGTTAGATCAATAGCTTCAGATAGCTATGACAATTAGCAAGAGAGTGTCTTATTTTAAGTTTGTCAAGAAAAAAATGAAAATATTTTAATTTTTTTAATTAATTACCGAAATACCTAAAAATACGATAGTTATCGAAAAAAATAGAAAAAGTGGGTATGCCTTGTATGCTCTTACATTCAATCCGTGAATTAAAAAAATTGACAAAAGTCCTTTTTTACGTTTTAATTATCTTGCCCAAAAAGCAAAGCTAAGTATTAAGGAGGAAAGTTAAACAAAAAGTGCCGTTTTGTAGTTCCCTGTAGTCGTAGTCGAAAACTTCAATATAATTATTAAACAATATATTGAGATGCTGAGTCGTGATAAGATGAATCGGATTGTTTTAATACGGTTTGTCAACAACTAAAACCAAATAAATGGTCAGAAAACAATTTTGTTGACAAATGATTTTAAAGCTGTATAATATCCGAGCATTAAATCAAAGCAGAATGAAAATGAGTTTTATACTCGAAAAGGCTAAACTGCCTATCATTGAAAGGATTAATTAAAATGAAAAAGCTATGTTAAAAGTTATTCTTCCCGCCATCGCCGGTGTCGCTATCGTTGGTTCAGGTTACGCTGTCTGGTACTTCAATGGATCTACCACTACTACTGCTTCTTTGAACCTTAAGGTTACTGATGCTGTTGAAGTCGGTAGTCTTTCCTATAGTCAAAGCGGTGCTACTATTTCTAAAAGTAGCTTAGAAGCTAATAATAGTCTTGTTTTTGATCAGACTACTAGAAAAGGCGGAGTCTTAGATCATGGTACTGGTATGGGTGTTCAGTTTGTTAATACCACTGCTGAAGGTCTTGATCTCAATGCTGATGATTATACTTCCTATTTTATGGGTAACTTTGATGTTAATTATACTGCTTCACAGAATAATTCTACTTCTGGTACCGTTTATGCTAGAGGTTATGTTGCTATTCCTACCAGTATTGCCACTTATATTACTTTAGATACTACTAAGGTTGCTGGTGAAAGCTTAAGTGAATCCGATGATTATTTCTCTATTCCTTCTGATTATACTGCATTTAAGTTAACTCCTAATAAAGGTCAGTTTAATGATAATGCGAATACGAGTGGACTTTTCACCATTACTAGTGACATGTTCAAGTATAATGACAATAAGGAACCAGCTAACATTGCTCAATATGATGAACTTAAAGCTGCTATTAATGGTGGTTCTGTTAAGTTCTCCTTCACAGTCAATTACGTTTCACCTGCTGACTAATCAATTTACTTATTACTTAGCTTAACTTAATAAGAGTCGGATCTCCGCAAGGGGATCCGATTTTCATTGAAAGCAAAAATAAGTACTTTATTTAAAATTAAATGTGTATACGGAATATAGCTGTTAAAATTGATTTTTCACATTAATAATGTATAATTAATTATAAGAAAATATTTTTACTATATTGGAAAATTGTATAAAGGTAAAATTAAAATAACATGTGGCCAGAAGATCTAGGAATGCAGGTATCGTATGTTGTCGGTATTGTTGTCATTTTCCTGTTCTCAGTTATTTTCCTTACTTTGTTTGTAATCTATTTCAAGGCTAGAAAGAAGAATATTCAGAACTGTCTTGAAGATGACAGCATTTATCTTGAAATTGAAGAAGATAAAAAAAGATTTTATAAAAAGAAAAACAATAAATATTCCTTTATTGAGTCAAAAAGAAATGACAAAAACAGTGATAAGAAGTTTACTTTTATTACAAATATTATCTTAGATATTATTTATGTTGGTGTTTTTCTCTTGTTGATTGTTTCACTTAATCTTCGTAGTGATAACAATCAGATTTGGTTTGGTGATACTTCCTTAATGGTTGTTGAGACTTCTTCTATGGCTGAAATCTATGGAAGTAATACCTATCTTGAAGAAAACGGCTTAGAAGATGACAGTTATAGAATTCCTCAGTACGCTCTTGTTGCCATTGATAAAAATCCCGAAAAATTAAGTGATATTCATTTATATGAAGTCATTATTTTTACCATGTATGATTCAACTACCAAGACTGATATTAATGTTATTCATCGAGTTATTCAAATTAATACAGATACTAGCGGTAATGTTGTCTCTTATACTACCCGAGGTGATGCAAATCCTTCTTCTTTGACTGGTGAAACTGAGATTCCAGCTAATACCGGAAGTGCTGATGACAGAATCTTTGCTGTTTTTGGTGGATATAACGCTACTACCGGTGAAATTTATCAGGGATTCCAGAATCTTATCTTAGGATTCTTTATTGTCTATCTTCAGTCAGCTATCGGTATTATCACAGTTGCCATTGCTATTTTAGTTATGGTTCTTTATTCTATTTTCTATGATAAGATCATCACTTGTTATGATATCCGTTATGATGAACTTCTGATTGGAGTTACCGAAATTGAGGATTCTATACTTACTGAGGATCAAGCCAAGGATAAACAGGTTGCTGATCTGGAAACTATTCTAGTCCCGACTATCTGTTCAACTACCGGAGTAAATAAGCCTTTATTGATTCTTAATTCTATTAGTCATGGAAGAAAAAAGAATGAATATATGTATTTAGGAAAGATGCTGAAGAAAGAAATTGTTTTCTCATTCGATAATAAGAATATCAGAGGAAGATATGATGGCTATATTCTTTCTAATGAGGTGAAGAATCTTTTTGAAGTATCTGATTCTGTTAAAACAGAAGAAAATAAGGATGCCATCATCATTACTTCCGGACCGGAATCCTATTTGAAATTCATTGGTGATGAAGACCAGAAATATTTCTTTGTTCTTAAGATTGTTTTCACTGTTAAAGGAAAAGCTTTCTTATCTATCTCTTCTCCTCAGAAAGAAAAAGTGAAGTCCATCTACGGTCTTTATCCGTTTAAAGGATAACTCCAATGAAGAATAAACTGATACTGAAGATTGTTGTACCGCTTCTTGCTGTTATGATCCTCTTTGCTATAGGCATCCTGGGATTCTATCTATCATTCTGGATGAACAAAGATGATCCTTCTCTAGTCAGTACTATGATGAAATACTGCCTGATATTCTTATCTGGCAGGTGCTAAATACATGAATCGAGGAACCAAACATGGAAAACGAAGAAACACTCACTGTCTTTGCCAGTGAAAAAGAAGAAATCAGTAATCCGCCTTATCTTTATGCTGTTGATGATGAAAACAACATTTATCCCTTTATCTGCAACAATGACACTATCTATCAGGGAAAGAGAAGCGAATTCATGTTTACCGGTCTTCTCAAGTCGGGAAAGATTCTCTTTGCTGTCCATGATTTTGAAGATAGGGTTGTTCCAGGAAAGTACAACAAGTATTATGGTTTCATCCTTGAGGGTGAAGCTGCTAATGCTATTTTCCATGTCTCAAATCCCAAGAAAGCTGTTTTCGAACCAAAATCATCAACCTATTTCATGGATGAGGAATCATCTCTTTCTTATGTTGGCTTAGATAAGTATTCCTATACCATCTATATCAAATCTAAGGAAGGTGAGGATGTTGGAAAATCCAACATGCTGACCATCTATGCCGAAAGAAATGATTGCATTCATTATTGTGATTCTCTCTTCAGCGGCTGGGCTGATTATCTTGATGAGAATGAGATTGCTTCCTTCCTTAAGGACAGAAAGCCTCAGAAGGCTCCTGCTGCTCAGCCGGTCATTAAGAGACCTGGCTTATTCGACACACTTCTGAAGAAGTGGTAATTCAGAATCATTTTTCATGAAGAAAAACATATTTGTGCGCTATATCATGCCTATTTCTATAGCTGTTTTTCTAGTGGCTATGATAGTTTCAGCCATCTTAGAAAAAGGCTTTGTCTTCTATTCTTATATCTTTATGACTTTGATGCTTCTAGCTTTAGCAATATTTGGTATTTCTTTTCTTATGGTCAAAGAAACTGCTAAGGATGAAGTGATTATTTCTGAGAAGGCGACAGTGATCTGTCCCTGCTGCGGAAAAGAGAATCCTTCCGGAAGCGTGTATTGTTCCCAGTGTCAGACATTTCTTAAATAAAACTAATTAATATTCTTGGTTTTTTCTGAAAATTCTTAAAGAAATCAAATTATGCTTGAAGACTATCTTTCTATGTGGTATATTATTTTTCGCTATACGCCGTTTTTTGACGTATGGACAGATAAAGATAGATAGACTTGTTCATGAGGAGGAAACAAAATGAAAAAGGGAATCCATCCGAAATATTATCGTTGTAAAGTTATTTGCATGACCTGCGGAAACACTTTTGAAGCTGGAGCTACTGTTCCGGAAATCAAAGTTGATACCTGCTCCAACTGCCACTCTTTCTACACCGGTAAGCTTTCCTTCACTTCCGACACCGGACGTGTTGCCAAGTTCAGAAAGAAGTTAGCTGCTACTGAAGCCGTCAAGACTGCAAAATAAACACTAATTACTGAACATCTTAGCTGTGCTTCGGCACAGCTATTTTATTTTTTGGTTTTTTACTTTATAATAGTTAAATTATGAAAGAAGATTTACTTTTCGCCACCGGCGAAAACAATGAGTTATTAAAAAATCATCTCTTTCTTCCGGATACGGATGATCTTTTTTATATTGAAAAAGATTCAATGCTTCTTCTTCTTTCCGGAAAAGAAACCAAATTTTCTTTACCGGTTAAGGAATATTTTTCACCTGTCTTTTTAAGTGACTTGCAGACTGAACGTCTTTATCCACTGATTTTTCTGAAAAGCCATAGTTGGAAAGAAGGCCGGAATACTTACTTCACCAGAACTAATGCGATTCCTTATCTGAATAATATGGCTCTTTCTTTACTGAAGGATAACGGAATTGATCTTTCGGAATCTTCTCTCAGTGATCTTGATGCCTTACTTTTCTCTTTACAGTCTAGTATCGATTACCACGGGCTTTCTGAGAGGCTTTCTTTAATTCCGGCACTATCTTTCTATGACATTGAGACTTTGGCCTGTAACACCGCTTATCAAACGATAAAGACCTTGGGTGAGAGCGATCATGATATCAAGTATGACGGACTTTTCAAGAAAGTCGAAGTTGATGTCGATCATCAGTTTATTGAAAATTTCTTTGAAATCTATGAGGAATCACTGAATATTCTGAAAGAAAGCCACTCGCTTTCTATCGGATATTCTTCTCCTTCTATCCGTGATTACTTTATTTTGAATACTATTTCTAGGATTGTGAGAAAATCCGAGAATTTAGTCATTGTCACACCTGACAGTGACAGTAAATTCAAAATGAGAATCTTTTTGAAGGAACATGGCTTGGATGCTTTCTGTATGGATTATTCCTTATATGATCCTTCAGCTTTGAAAAAGAAAGATATTGTCCTGAA
>JBAXZU010000062.1:0-10106 GCA_041670225.1 Bacilli bacterium
CGGGGACCCTTTTTCTTAAGTTCTTCACCGCCAGCGAGGATATCATCATCGGTGGCCATGGTTTTTCCGATGAGGTCACCTAATTCTTCATCATTAGGTTTAATCATGAACGGATGGCAAGCTAAGGCATAGGTCAAAGCTTCATCGACAGTATCAAGGAAGACGTGGGCTCCGACAGGATTTGCACATTCATCCATAATCTGAGCATAAAGGTGCTTATCTTCCTGACCTAAGGAACCGGAGAGAATGACAATATCATCCTTCTTCAGATGCTTTCTGAAGAAAACAAACATTTTTTCTAAACCCTTGTCAGTGACTTTTGGAGCAGCAGGATCAAATCTGGTATCCATATGGGGACCAGTGATCATGACATTGAGACGGGAATTTCCGACAGTTGAAAGATAGATGGCATTGGAATAATCCTTATCAACCATTTCTTTAATCTGTCTTCCCATATCTCCGCCGACAGCAACAATAGGAATGTTCTTGCATTTCAGGTTGTTGAGCATTCTGGAAACAGTAATGCCTTTTCCGCCTAAGGAGAAACCCTTAGAGACAGGACGGTTAACACCTCCGACACGAATGTCGTTGTCCTGAAGATCGAGATTATAATCGATGCATGGTGCAATAGTTAATGAATAAATCATAATATACCTCCGATTAATTAATTAATGATTATTGGTATCTACCTGAATCATCTTGAGAAGAGATTGGTATTTTTCACTTATCTTATCGGTAATGAGGATGGGGCGGTTGAAGTCAGCAAAGGTGGCAGTGGCGATATTATCGAATTTGCTATGGTCGGCCAGAATATAGCTTTGATAGCATTTGTTGAGAGCTGCAGACTTAATTGAACATTCCTGAGGATCGGGAGTAGTGAATTTTGCCTGGGGATGGATTCCGTTAGTTCCGAAGAATCCATAATCGAAGTTGAATTTTGAAATAAACTCGAGGACATATGGTCCGATGAAGGCGTTAGTTGTCAGTTTCAGTTCTCCGCCTGTGACATAACAGGTGAGCTTTCTTTCAGCTAGCTTCTGAGCTAAGAGTGGTGAGTTGGTGACATAGAAAGTGTTTCGGTAGTTGGGAAGAAAAGGAATCATGGCCTGAACGGTAGTTGAGGCATCAAGATAGATGCAGCTGCCTTCTTTGATGAACTGTGCTGCCTTTCTGGCAATCATTTTCTTGATTTCCGGTTCGGTCCGTTCTCTTTCAAGAAATTCCCTATCAAGTCTTTCAAATTTGAAGTTTCCGGAGAAGTGAAGACTGGCTGCTCCGCCATGGACACGCAAAATCTTGTGCTGACCACCCATTCTTTGGAGGTCACGTCTGATGGTGGATTCACTAGTCTTAAAGTATTCAGCCATTGCTTCAACTGAGACAAATTGGGAGGGGCTTTCTTCTAAAAGTCGGAGAATCTCGGAATCACGGTCTTTTGAACTCATATATTAAACCTTCCAGTAATATTTTATAGCCTAATTAGGCAATTTGCAATTAATAAGAAAGCAAAGTGAGCATTTATTGCTCAAACTGCACATTAGCAAGAACCTGAAGGTATTCTTCCAGGGTTGAACAATGAACCAAAGCGGATCGTATCTGGGAGCAGTTAGTAAAGCCACGGATATAATGGGTTGAGATGCCTCTCATGATGTCTGATGCCCGTTTTTCATCTTTAATGGAAAAGATCAGATGCAGATGCTTTTTCAGGTCTTCAATCTGAGAAGCCATGGTCATCTTTGAAAGAGGATGTCCTTCTTCTCTGGCAATCAGATCTTGGAAGACTTTTGGATAGCCGATAGCTCTCTGACCAATCATTATGGCCTGAGCCTGAGTCTCTTCCAGAACTTCTAAGGAATTGGTCTCATCAATTCCGCCATTAGCAATTATCGGAATTGAAACTGCTTCTCTGATTTTTCGGATTTCATCATAGTGGACTTCACCGGCAAAGCCTTCTTTTCTGGTTCGGCCGTGAACAGCGATGGCCTGTACTCCGACTTCCTGAAGTTTTTTACAGAGAGCAGGCATATCGATGATAGTATTAAAACCAATTCTAACTTTGATGATGACCGGTTTGGAGGAAATTCTGACGATTTCTTTCATGGTTTCAATTAGTTCCTCAGGACGGTTAAGCCACTGAGAACCGGAGTTCTGTTTGACTACTTTAGGAACCGGACATCCACAGTTGAAATCCAGGAAATCATAATCTCCGTATTTCTCAAAAAGAGGAATAGAGGCTAGAATGATATCTTTCTTTCCACCAAAAATCTGTAAGGCAACTCTGGTTTCCGGAAAATCTCTTTTATCAAGCCGGGTGTCTTCCACATCCTTGATAGTAGCCTGACTATGATAGTAGAGAGCTTCGCAGGAAGACATTTCGGTATAGACCAGGGAAGAACCATAGTCGGCACACATTCTTCTGAGAGAGTAATCCGTGAATCCAGCCAGAGGAGCTAAGACATAACGGTTTTTCATGGTGATTCCGGCAATTGAGAATTCTTTCATATTTATTCTTAATCCTTATTTTTTGTTTGGTAAAGTTTCATTTTTTCAATGTAATAGGCAGTCATAGTCGTCATTCTAAGAAAATAATCAATAAGCCTATCTGGTGATAAAGAATTTTTGATGTTCAATGGCTCAATAACAGTAGGAATAAGAATAACCATTTCATTATTCCTGAAAAGAAATTTAAATATAGAATCTTCATTTTCGGTTACTAAAAACAGGTTTTTGATTTTTTCTTCGGATAAGAAAGTATTGCTGTATTCTTTGTCATCACATTTGGTTGTGAAGGAAGAAACAAATTTTTCATTTAGACTGTTGAAGCTCTTGTTATTTGGGACATCCGTTTTTTGAGAGACAATGATATGAGAATCACAGGGAATTGTATTCTTTAAGGAAATAACTACACCTTTGAAATCGATGATGGTTGAGGTGGGATCATCTATCTCGGTCTTATGACTGGAAGTGATATAGCTTCCTGAGCAGTTGATACCATGATAAGTTCCTTCAATGTAGTTTTCCTGATAGATGGTATTGACCTGAAAGAGGCCAAGAGAGGTCAGGTAGCTTAACGGAAAACCTTTATAGGCATGATAGACAGCATTTTCTCCATAGATGATTTCAGTGACTTTCTGACCAATGATGTTTGATAAGGAACGGACTCTGATTTTTTGAAAAGACATGAAGAAAGGAATTGTTACAATTATTCCAAAAGCCACAAGCACGATACCAAGAGCAATAATTGAGTAATTCTTTGTAAAATAGATGATGAGGATAGCTACGACAATAGAAAGAGCTAAAGGAAAGAAGGAAAAGACAAGCAAAAAGATATTTTTTGGTGAATTATATTCTTTTTTTGCTGAAAGCACTGAAGGATCTTTTTTTAAAAATGAGATTTTGGAAGCTGTGTAGGGATCTCTCTTCAGTTCATCTTGAAATCCTTCAAAGGTCATTTATTTTCATTAAGCTTTCTGAGAAGTTCCATCGCTTCATCTTCGTTGATACATTTGACACCCAGTTTGGTGAGTTTTCTTACAGTAATGCCCTGTCCTTCGATAACTCCATCATCGAATTTTCCGTTGTGGATCAGGTGAGTTCCGCAGCTAGGTGATCTTTCCTTAAGGACAGCTAGCTTGACATTGTAGATACGGCAGACTGAACTAGCCCAGTAGGCTCCGTCATTGTAGTTGGAAGTGACATCACGTCCATTCTTGGAAAGGACTTTGTCACCAACAATCTCACTAGGATCCCGAGGGATTTTCAGACCACCGGAACATTCCGGACAGACCGGTATGATGTCATAGTATTTCGCTAATCCCATAATGCCATCTACTGGTTTGGTTTTTCCGTCATAACGGACTTTCTGTCCCAGAAGACAGGCTGATATAATTATTTTTTCTTTCATAGCGACTATTTTAATATATTATTGTTTTATTTAAAACTAAATAGGATAAAATAATTAGTAAATATGGAAAAAACTAATGTAACAAATTTAAATTCATCTGTTATCACCTTTGATCGGAAAGGCATAAAAAAACAGGCCAAGCACGAATTGAAAATCGGTTACTGGCTTAATGTTTTTATTGGAATCATTCTTCTTGTCACTGTTACCGCTACGCTTAATGAATTTTTAGTCGGTACTTTTTCTGGTGTTACCAGTTCCGACCATCTGGCTTTTTCTAACTGGGCTGTTGTCCGTGACATTGTCAGAGTCTATATTCCGGATTTCATGACTGGCGAAGGTTTTGGCATGGAAGTGGCTAGGCTCTCAGTTGAAGTCCTTTTTGATTTTGCTACTATGGCTATTTCTTTTCCTTTCTATGTTGTCTACACTTTCCTTAATGGTGCGGTTGAAAGTCCGACTCATTTTGTATTAGCAATAACTGCTATTCTTTTGTATCTGGTTATTATCTGCTGCATTGTCTTTCCGGTTCATCTGGGAACAAAGAAGTATTTCCTTGAAAAAAGTGATAAAGGTACTTCTGATACTCACACTCTTTTCGGAGCCTTCAACCGTTACTATCTGAATATTCTTCTGACCAAATCCCTGAAAGCTATTCTTTATTTTCTTTGGTCGCTGACTATTGTCGGAGCAGCGGTGAAACATTATTCCTATTATTACGTCGATTATATCATCATGGATAACCCTAGCATTTCACCTTACAAGGCTATCAAGCTAAGTGAAAGAATGGCCTCCGGACGTAAATGGGCGATGTTTAAGACTGATGTTACCTTATTCGGATGGCAGATTCTATCTCTGGCTACTTTTGGTCTATTGAATATCTTTTTCCTGACTCCTTACCGTGAACTGACATATGCTGGTATCTATCTTGATGCTAAAAATGATTTGTTTGTCACTGATTCAGCAAAATACCGTGAGTTCTATACTTATAATCCCAATAATGAGAAAAGTCTCATTATGCGGAGAAATGTTGATTATGACTGTGATTATCAGATCGTCGATTTTGTCCTGATGTTCTTCATTATTGCCTTCATTGGCTGGATTTGGGAAGTCTCCTATGCCTTTATTCAGACCTTTGCTTTTGTTAACCGTGGTTCACTGCATGGACCGATTCTTCCTATCTACGGAACTGGTGGCATTATCGTTTTGGTTTTACTGAAGAAAACAAGGAAAGTTCCTTGGCTGTCCTTTATTCTTTCTATCACTATTTGTTTGATTATTGAGTACTTTGCTGGGTGGTATCTGGAATATTCCACCGGACATAAGTATTGGGATTATTCTGATATGCCGTTTAATCTTAACGGAAGAATCTGTCTGTACGGAGCCTTAGCTTTTGGTATTGCCTGTATTGGTGTCATATATTTCATTGGCCCTGCTCTTTATACCTTCCTTAAGCGTTTTTCAAAGAAAGTAAAATGGATTGTAGCTGCTGTTTTTGTCGCAGCTTTCATTACTGACTTGATTGTTTCCCATTTCTATCCAAATGAAAGCGGACAGGTCAGTGACATGGCAATAGAAGCCTTGAACAATACCGGCCAGATTCTAGGATTACATGGCTAAGAAAGAAAACTATAAGTCGATTATTTCAATGATTAAGGATACCAAAAAAGAGAATCCTCTTCTTCCGGATATTTCCTTGTATGCGGAAATTGTCAACCTTTTGTCTCAGGCTAATCCTTTGATCAACTGGGTTGGCTTCTATTTAGCTGACTTAGAAAAAGAAAGACTATATCTTGGACCCTATATCGGACCACTTCCCTGTGAATACATTCCCTTTACTAAAGGAGTCTGTGGAAAAGCCTATAGTGAAAGAAAAACTCAGAATGTTCCTGATGTCAGAAAATTAGCCTACCATATTGCCTGTTCATCTGAAACTTTATCGGAAATTGTTGTTCCAGTAATCAAAAAAGACAGCTGTGTAGCTGTCTTAGATATCGATAGCAACTTCTTATCTGCCTTTGATGAACTTGATGAAGAATATTTAACTGAAATAATCAGTCTTTTAGAAAAGTAGTTACGCTTTTCCGTCTATTTCCGCATCAAACTCACGGAGGAATTCTCTCATGAATTCATCTTTTTTTTCAGCAATCTTTCTACCTTCTTCCGTATTCATCATTTCTTTCAGCAAGAGAAGTTTTTCATAGAAATGATTGATGGTTGAACTATTGCTGTTTTTATATTCCTCGAAGGTTCTGTCTGAATTCGGTTTGATATTTGGATCATACAGGCTTCGTCCTTTGCTTCCGCCATAGGCAAAAGCCCGGCCTATGCCAATAGCACCAATGGCATCCAATCTATCAGCATCCTGAACAATCATTCCTTCCAGAGAATCCGGCTTTTCACTTTCTTTGCCTTTGAATGAGACTTGGGAAATGATATGGATGATTTGGTTCTGAATAGCTTCATCCAGTGAGATAGAATTCATGAATGTCCTTGCATTTGCATAATTTTCACTCTTGGGGAAGAGCTTGTAATCATCAGCATCATGTAGAAGGGAGGCTAAGGAGACAAGCAGAAGATTTCCTTTTTCTTTCTGACAGATTGCAAGAGCTGTTTTGTAGACTCTCAAAGTATGAAAGTAGTCATGTCCGGAACTATCGCTTCCCAGAAGAGATTTGATATAGTCTTCCGCCTGCTGAATAATTAATTCTTCGTTCATTAGTTATTGATGGCTTTAGCCTGCTTATTCTGCTTGACTAAGGAAAAGATAGAATATCCGATCATGAACAGAGACTGAATTATCAGAAGCAGAGGAAGAACAGGAATAGAGATGGCAAAGTCTAAAGGACAAACTCCTTTAGCTATTTCAGCCATGAAGGCTGGAGAAATCAAATAATTAATTAAGAACATGGCGATGAAGAAGACATTGAGGGAAAGAGTAATGATAGTAATGTTCATTCTCTTTTTATAGGAATCAAGCAGTAAGGAAACCAAATTGTAGATAACGCTCAGAAGATAGAAGAAGACAGTCAGATATCCCAGAGGATTCCGAATAAGGTTTCTTCCTGATTTCAGCATGACATAAGCTGAATAAAGACTATAAAGAGCAAAGAGAGTGAAGAGAGTAATCATTGTGATTCTCTTCTTGCTCATGTCAGGGAAAACCTGACTTTCTACTGATAAGAGAGCATTGTTTTTTCCTCTGAGAGTGAGAATGAGAAGATAGATATTCATGGCTAAGAGAACTACTGCCATCAGAGAGTAGTAAGTGACAACATTATAGGAATCTAGATCAATGATGAAGTTATTGTAGAAATAAGGAATATTGATCAGCATCAGGACAACGCTTAATAACAGAATCACAATGTTGGTGATACTGGCAGCAATTAATCCTTTTCCTGACAGTTTTCGGACATAGAAATGTTTCAGAGCGATGATGAAATCTCCGCAGGCTAGGAAACCAATGAGAACTATCGGAATTACGGCAGTCAGGGATGAGAATTTGTTGGTGGCTAGGACAATCAGGTATAGCAGGGAGGTACGGAAGAAGTAGGAAAGGCAGATAGCAAAGACCGACAGGATAAGAATCTTGACGGAAGCTTTTTCAAAAATAGGCTTTTCAGTGTTATTCATAAGCCACCCACCTGTATTCAATGCTGTCTAAGCCAAAGGCTGATGTATCGCTAGTCAAAGTAATTAGCTTATAGCCGATAAGATCGTCATCCCAGTAGCAGAGATCAGTTCCCTTGATTCCGTAGTCCAGAATCATTTCATTCTGATACATGATATCGGAATAATTGATATGGTCGTGTCCGCAGAAGCAGGCCTTGATTCCGACTTCTTTAAAGCAGTCATAGGCACCGCTTTCCTTATATCCGGGGCAACAGGCTTCTCTGTTTTCGCCTTTGCCAATCGAACTATCCTGCTGATAGGCTTCATAGGCAGAAGTGTACTGAAGTAAGGGAATGTGGAAGAAGGCTAGACCGACTGCATCATCATTTTCAAAGCTGTCAATTGCTTTGACATGGTCAAGCTGATCCTGATGGATAATATCATAATCATAGGTGACACCACCTGAATAATAGGAATTGGAATCAATGATATAAAGCCTATAAAGAGACTTGCCATCTTTCTTAACATTAACGTAATAGTTGGTTAATCCGGTTAATTCGTCATCGGCATAGTCGGCGAAAAGAGCAACAGGAGAAGCTTTAAGTCTTTCGTTGATGTAGTAGTAATCATAGTCACCTTGAAGGTCGTGATTTCCGTAGGTGAAGCAGTAAGGAATTCTATAGGAATCCATAACATTGAAGAATGATCTGACGATGTCTTTGGTGGCATGAAGGAAAGTGTCGCCGGTAAGAACGATTAAATCCGGAGAGGCGGAGGTAATCATTTTGTTCAGATGCTCGTATTCCTTTTTGAAATCAGCCTCCACCTCCAAATGGAGATCAGTCATGAACATGATCTGAAAATCATCAGTAAAGGAAACTTCACATCTGTAGTCTTCTGGCGTATAGGTTCTTCCTTGACAGGAAGAAAGCATTAAGGATGAGAATAGAAGTAATTTTAAGGTATTCTTTTGCATATTGCTTTTATTTTACCTTATTCTCGGAAGAAATAGTATGGTTTTATCTTTCTTGATTGTTTTTTTGGGGGATATGTTATGCTCGTTAGAAATATGGAGGGGTTTTATGGGAGAAGTAATGCTGTTTATTATCCTTATCATTGTTGGTGCCGGCATTCTTTTTATTTTCTTCTCTCCTATCCTTTTTTTGATTCTTGCCTTAACCAGTCTTCATAATAGTAAAAAAGCCGAAGAAGAAGCTATCAAGAAAGCAAACAAGAAAAACGCTATCATCTATTTTTCTTGTTGCGGTGTTCTTCTGATTATTGTTTCTAGTATCATTATTGCTTTTGCTTCTGGGGCTTTGCGAATTAGTTTCATGTAGGTGAAATATGAATGATAAAGTATATAACAAATTAAAATTTTTAATCATTTTTCTCGGAATCATTTCCGTGATTATCCTTTTAGTTATTGCTATTGTCTGCTTTAAGGATGTCTCAATCATTGAATATATCTCAAAGGAGCTTTGGTAAAATGAACAAGAAACTAGTAAAGCAGATTTCTGTTCTAACCTTGATGGCTTTGACTGTTGCTGTTGTCGATACTTCGGTGTATTTTCTTTTCACTAACCGTTCAATCAACAATCTCTCACAGGCTATGCAGGCTAAGTCAATTGAAGTCGGAGATTATATTCCCTTTCAGGAGGGAAATAAGAATGTTACTTCTGATTCCGGAATTGAATTAAAGGGAAATCTTCCGGTTGTTGATGGGGCAGCTGCTTTGCTTCCGGTTTTTTCTTCTTTTGTTCAGGCCTGTTATCCTGAAAATTCAGTTTCTTTTGAAAATGGGGATTTCACTTCTGACAGTGCACTTCAGTTCCATAATACTAGAGGATCATATCAGGGAATTGTTGATAAAACTGCGGATATTGTCTTCTGTGCTAAGCCAAATCAGGCTCAGCTTGATTATGCCAGTTCCAAAGGCGTGGAATTAGAACTTACTCCAATTGGCCATGAGGCCTTTGTTTTCTTAGTCAATAAAGGCAACCCGGTTGATAATCTTTCCTGTCAGCAGGTTAAAGATATTTTTAACGGAAAATATACTAACTGGAATCAGGTTGGCGGACCTAACAGGCCAACTAACCCACTTCAGAGAAACGAGGGAAGCGGATCACAGACTGCTCTAGAGAATTTTCTGGGCTCTGAGGTAAAGACTAATCCATTAGGATTCATTGGAGGATCAATTGGATTCTCTTTCCGTTATTATGTGGAAACCGTTGTTGATAATGGTAACGTCAAAATGCTATCTCTTGACTCCTATTATCCTGACCGTGCGAACATCAGAAACGGAAATTATCCGATTATTAACGATATTTATGCTGTCACCAGAAAAGATGAAACTAATGAAAATGTCGATACTTTCCTTTCCTGGATTCTTTCTCCTTCCGGACAGTCAGTTATTGAAGATGTCGGTTATGTAGGAGTCTAGCTTTGATCATTTGATTTCTTATCTGTTACTAGTGTTTCTTTCCTGACCAATAAGATTTAAAATATAGTGTTAACTTCTCTTCATTAGAGAGGTAAGGAAAGGAGAAGCTATGACAGATTTAACTCATCCTTTTAGGCTAGTCAGCAAATA
>JBAXZU010000063.1:0-10089 GCA_041670225.1 Bacilli bacterium
CGGTGAGGCTGTCAGTGAGGGAACTGTTGTTTCCGCTCATACCCAGCTTTTCGGTTCCCAGGTCGATAGTAACGTTTCTTTAGATCTTGCCAAGACCCAGAAATTCACCATTGATTCTTTATCATCAAGCGGAAATGCCGGTGTCTCAACTGATTCAGTTGGTAATGCCAGCGGTGGCATTCTCTTCTTCAAGAATCATTCTGACTCCTACATTAATAATTGCTTAATCAATAGTTATTTCACTGAATTCATCAATAACGGAACCACTAACAATGACTATCAGACCAATTTGTATGTTAATGACAGCCGTTTAAGAGACAGCTATTCCGCCATTATCTTCAACTGGTCACGTGCCCATTCATATATCAATAATAGTGAATTAATGAATTGTGGCGGACCTTTAGTCATCAACCAAGGAAATTCTAAGCCAACAACTGATACAGAATTCACACGCATTGGCTGTGACTTGACTGTCAGCAAAGATTCCTTCTTAGAGAATTATGTCTCCGGAAGCGGTGGATGGTTTGATTTATATGGAGCTAGCAATTATGCAGCTACCATCAAGACCCTTGACCCACTTTTCGTTCTTAATTCCAGAAAACTGACTAATTCCGATTCTAAACTCAATTTCCTGACTGTTTCCATGTCCCAGAACGAAGGAACCGATCAACAGTTTGGTTTAATGGGAGAAACCAGTATCGATGGTATTGACTACATCAATTATGATGGCGGAAAAACTGATATGGATTCTCATTTTGCTTCGATGATGACTGGTGATACCGCTTCTCAGGCTTCCTTTATCCAAGATCTCTATTCCACTCATTATGGTTCACTCTTCTCATTGACTTCAGGAAGCGTTCCTGCTCCGGTTTTTGTCACTTATGATGCCAAGACATCCAAGAAGAATTTCCTTTTCACTGATGCCAAGACCGGTATCTATACTGCCGAAAGTGCGGTTACTTCTCAAACTGGCAGTTATGTAGCTCCGACAGCTGATCAGTTCAGCGGTGACTATTTCGGCTTATATTTCACTCAGAATGGTCAGAATCTTGTCCCCGGTGCTGAAACCTACAAGCAGTTCAAAGGAAGTGATGCCTTCGGTATGGTACCGAAGTTTGCCGAATAATTTTCATGGTTTTTTTAAGAAAGCATAATATTTATTTCATCGGATTAACTATATTGGCAATTTTTGCAATTGCCAATATTTCCGTTTTTACCAATAATTTTTATCTATTCCTTATCCCGGTTATTCTCTGCTCAGCTTTTTATTGGCTTGCCTATCTTTTCAGGACTAAAGCTAAAGACCGGAATTTTAGATTAAGCAAAAATAAGTATTTAGCCAAGATTCAGAACTATCTCTCACTGAAAGATAATCAGGTCCTCCTTTCCAATCAGGTGCTTGCTGTCATTCTTAATCTTTTGCTGATTGTCCGTTATATGTGGGCTCATGACTACTTAGAAGGAATAACCGGATTACAATCCGAGCTTATGAATCCTTTTGAAGTGACAGTCAGTGCCGTTCTTAATCCCCTCTTTATCGGAGCAATCTTATTAATTGTTATCAGCCAATTTGTCAATTCTAAAGTTTTTAACCAAATTGTTAAATTTATTTCAACACCTATTATTCTACTTTCTACCGTCTTCTTTGTTTTTGTATTAAATGGTGTAGTTGGACAATTCACTGAAAAATTCGATATTAGATCAATATTCATGGTAATTGAGCTAGGTCTTTCCTATTTCTTCATTGTTCAGGCTTGGTTCAATGATTCATCCTTCCGAATGGATTCCTCCGATATCAAAGTTATCCTGATTGTTCTTTTGCTTTTATTGATTACCGGAATAAATGCCTATCTTCCAAATACCCTTTTTGGTCAGATTCGCCATGTCACCAATCCTCACGACCTTAATTCCAGCCATCGTGTCTTTATTCTTTTAGCCTTCCTGCTTCCGATACTATATTTCATTCTTCTCTATCGTTTTGATAACACTCACCGCCGAGCCCTTTTGGCCTTCATTTCCTTTATGGCTTTATTCTCATATTCTTCCATCTACCGTTTTGAAATCTTTACCGATGTTGGCTCACTTCCACTCCATCTTTGCAACACAGCAATGTACATAGTTCCACTGACTTTAATTTTCAAAAACCACTTTGTCTTCTATTTCACCATGTTTATCAATGTCATAGGAGCATTCATTGCTTTAATGATGCCTAATTATACGACAAGCCTGAATATCTTCTCTCCTTCGGTAATGGTCTTCTATATCAACCATCTTTATGCCTTCTTTATGCCAATCCTTATTGTGCTTTTAGGTATTTATGAACGACCGAAACTGAAATATTTCATTTATTCAATGATAGGTTTCTTAGCTTATTATATTTTGGTTTTATTTGTTGATGTCTATTACACCGCCTATTTTGCTTCAATCGGATCTAACCGGGTTATTGATTTCTTCTTTATCAACTCCTCATTTGTTGCTGACAAATTAGGCCAATGGGCTCAGAATATTTTCAATGTTTCCCTCAATTTAGAAATAAACGGTCTTTCCCTGTCATTCAGACCGGGTTATCAGGTAGCTTTCTTTATCATCTATGTTCTTTTAGCCTTAGGAATGTGGTATGTCTATGAGGCTTTATTCAAGGGAGTCGATAATCTTACTACCCTCTATGAAAAGAATAAGGCATTCAAAGATAGTCAGCTGACATTCATTATGAAGCAGAAAGAGAAAGGCATGAAAATGAAAAAAGAGAAAATCAATTTCGAATCATTACCAGCAAGTGTTGAAATCACCCATTTGACTAAACGTTATGGCAACAATGAGAAAAATGCTGTCACTGACTTCAGCCTGAAACTCGAAAAGGGCCATATCTATGGATTCTTAGGTAAAAATGGTGCTGGAAAATCAACAATCATCAAATCAATTGTCGGAATGCATTCATTTAATGAAGGCTCCATTGCTGTCTGTGGCTTTGATGTGGAACATCAGCCAATCGAAGCAAAGGAATGTATCGGTTTTGTTCCTGATCATTATGCTTTGTATGAAAACCTCACCGGAAGACAATATATCAACTATATTGCTGATCTCTACAATGTTTCTTTAGCCAAAAGAACTGAGATTCTTGATTCTCTTTGTAAAAAGCTGGATATGGTTGACCACATCGACCATCAGATGAAAACCTATTCTCATGGTATGAAGCAAAAAATTACCATAATCGGTGCCTTGATTCATGAACCGAAGATCTGGATTCTGGATGAGCCGATGACCGGTCTTGACCCAAATTCTATTTTCCAAATCAAGGAATGTATGAGAGAACATGCCAAAAAAGGAAATATTGTTTTCTTCTCTTCCCATCTTATCGATGTAGTTTCAAATCTCTGCGATGAAATAATAATCATCAAACATGGACAATTCGTCCAACATTGTGTTCTTTCCTCTTTGAGAGAAGAAGGTATTTCTCTTGAAAAACTGTTCTTAGAGAAAACCGCGGACAGTCAGGAAGAACTCAATCTTCTGGAAAACGAAGAAAAAAAGGAAGAAATCTTAAAAAATGAATAAGACCGAAATCCGCCATACTCATCAGCTCAATTTACTGAACATTGATTTCAGAAAGCTTTTCATATTAATCAAATTACTCCTTCAGGATAAACTAAAAATTTCTTTCCGGGCCAATTTCAAAGACGCTTTGATCAAGGTGGTGACTTCCGTTCTACTATTTGTTGTCATCACTGCCGCAAGCTATGGCCTATACACCCTTTGCAAGCTTCTCAATATTTTTTCGGCCGTAAGCTTCATACCGGAAATGGTTCCTTCCATCATTTCAACCATAGTCTTTGCTTTTTCTTTCCTGACATTGATTGACGGACTTACCAAGTCTCTCTATTTCAGCAGGGATAATAAGGTGATTGTTACCCTTCCCTGCAACGGAAGCACGATTTTCTTAGCTAGGCTAATAGTCTATGCCATCTTTGAATTTATCCGTAATTTCACGATTCAGATTCCTTTGTTCTTAGGCTATATGTTGATTTCAGGAATGCCAGTCTATATGATTCTCTGGTCCATATTGGCTTTAGTATTCTTCACAATTGCCGAAGTATTAGTTGCCGCACTTATCTCTATTCCGGATTATTTTATTCAGCTGCTTTTGAAAAAGAATACTACGGTTAAGTTCATTGTTTATGGTCTGCTTTTTGTTTTGTTAATTGCCGGAGTTATCGTTCTTCTTTCTTTTATTCCAAATCAATTAGACATCTTCTCAAATTGGGGACCTTATTTCGCGGCCATCCAGAAGTTCCTTTATAGTTTTAAGAATAATTGGTCCGCAGTTTTTGCAGTCACAATTTTCTTTATTGGAAATAACGATTACAGTAAAATTACCCTTTTCCCTCTTGAAAGCATTTATGTTTTGTTAATTGTCCTGGCTGTAGCTGTTGTCTTTTTCCTAATTGACATTTTCTTAGTAAATCCAATTTATTTCAAGCTATCATCCAAATCATTTGAATTTGAAGACGCTTTATCATATGTTAAAGAAAAGAATAAACATCGCCGATATGTTAACAGCCAACTCATGCAGGATATTACAAATTTCATAAAGAACCCCAATCTTTTTGTCGGAGTTTTTGGAACGTTTGTGGTTCTTCCAATCATTATTTCACTTCTGAATAAAGTTTTCGGTGCCATGATGACAAACATCAATGGCGATAGATATGTAATGGTCGTTAATCTGCTAGTCATCCTCTTAATCAGTCTTAACACCAATTCTACCATTGCCAGGTTATATTCTGCCGAAGGAAGTTCCTTTAAATATACGAAGGTTTATCCTAAAAAGCCGGGATTTCTTTTAACTAGCCGAATTATCTTTCCATTATGTTTAGGAACCATCTCCATCATTATTTCCTGCATAATCGTTAATGCCTTTTCTGTACCGAAATTGTCGCAATATAATGTTAATGGTTATTTCATGATTTTTGAAATCTTAGGATTGCTTCTTATTTATTATGGTCATGCTATCTATTCAGCACAGCTGGATTTCTGCAAAGTTACAAGTGATTTTGGGAATAAGAATGATAAGAGCAAAGCTGAAAAATCATCAACAGTATTTGCTTTCGTCATTGCAATCTTCCTATCTCTTCTTTATTACTTGTTTGTCATTGAAAATATTAACTCCAGCTATTTTGTCGTTTTGGTTTTTGGAATTATTTATTTCATTCTCAATGCTCTCTACTATCATTATCGAATTAAACTCATTTACCAGGGAGGAAAGTAACCATGAAAAAAGGCGTTGGTCTAATAATTGCCTGCATCTGTGCTTTAGCAATTGTTTTTGTTGGTTTCTTCGGTACCCGGGCAGTTGGTATTGATCCGGTTATTTATATTGAAAGTGTTACTATTAAGGATATGAATAACGATGATGTTCCCAAAGACGCTTCCGGAAAACGTACCCTGGTTCTTCCATTTGAGGAAAACTTCCGCGATGAAGATGATAAACCTATTATGCAGTATTATTTCAATACGGCTATTCTTCCGGAAAACGCAACAACCCACAACATCAAATACCGCTGTGGTAACGAAAATGTCACTTTTCCAAGTGCTTTTGGCGGAGCTTTGGTAATTAAGAAAACCGGAAGCATTATTGTCACCACCATTATTTGTGAGGCTAACGATGGAGGACCATCCTTCATTTCTGACTCGATAACACTGGTTGTTGACACCCGCGATAAAATCAGTACTGAAGAACAATCATAAAGCCTGATTTCGAATAAAGATTCCCAGCATGGCAAACATCACCTTTCTCATCTGAGCGTTGACATTACCAAATGCTTTCAAAGCAAATATCCCTTCTTGTTTCAGTTGAAGAAGGGTATTTTTTTTGGTTGAAATCAGAAGTTGGTACAGACCTTTAACTAAAACAAATCGGTCTTCTTCGGACAAGCCTTCTAAGAGTTTATTTATCTCTTTCCTGACATTGCAGCTTTTTTGACTGACTTTTTCTTCAGTTTGGAAAGAGTTTCCTTCAACCCGCCAAAAAAAACCGCTGTGTTCTAGAATTCCTTTAGTAGAGGTTTTCACAACTATCCGCTTTGGTATTGGGTTTTCAAACAGATTACCGACAATACAATCATATGGGACAATCTGGATGGATTTTTTTAGAACCGCAGGTTTATTCAGGCCAAGCAGATTTTCTTTAAGAAAACCCGGTCCGTCATTACTATATACTTTTAACAAACAATTCTGATAGCTCTCTTCAAGACTACAGGCTGAATAATAAGCTAAGTTTCCACCCTTAGAATGTCCACCGACAATAAACTTTGCTTCAGGAAAGGAATCCATCACCTTTTTCAGATATTCGGAAGCTTTAACTTGGGCTTTAATTGGAAACTGGACCACCATATTCAGGTCTTCCTGCCAGCCTATTAGGGAATCATCAGTTCCTTTAAAGGCGACATAGATCAAATTCTTTTTCAGCCTGAAGGACAGTACCGAGAATTGCTCCTGAGCCTCCATATCAACTTCATTGACAAAAGCGAATAACTGAATGTTTCCAAAACGTTTGGTCTTTGCCATTTGTTCAGCCAGTTTAGCTGGGTCCTTCCCTAAAAACAATCCACAATCAACATTTGAGATAGGATGCTTTTCGAAGAAACTATTTATAGCTTCGGAAAAAGCAACACCAGACAGTGAGGGATATTTAGGAAGAACTTCATCCAATTCAAAATAGACCAACTCCGAAAGTATCAGATTATCAACGGCATTGAACCGACTCTGTGAAAAAGAGAGGTCACCTCTCCAAGTCAGATAATCAAACAATGAACTCATAAATCACCCCTCTTGATTTAAACGGTAGCTTTGCTTTTCCGATTCTTTTTAACATCATCAATAATTCCGTCAATATTATCATTGGCTTCCTTGACTGCGGAAGTAAGAATCTGAGAATTTTCTTCATCAGGATCAGTTATCAAAGCCTGAATATTATATTCTTCATAAAGGTATTTTCTAGTTAGGATACCAATTCGAAGGGTCAGTAAGGCATTTGCAGCTCCTTGGGTTACAGACTTAGTAATCTCATTCAGCCCCGGAATTGCGGTCAGTGCTCCCTTTACCAGCTTATTCAATCCGAAGACAATGATATCTTCGAGGTTGAGACTTTGGATTGTGTAGGCAATAAGGGCGTTTCTCATTACTTTAATTATCAGCCTTGAAAGCTGAGGATAAGAAGGATGATAACCACATCTGACGACTATCTTCATAATCAAACGAATATTAAGAATAATAGTTGTGGCGGCATCAAATTTATTATTTTGAGAAATGGCGGTTGCAACTAAGACTTCAGTCGAAGTTCTTCGGATAAGTTTGTTGATATCCTTATTGATCTCATGGTCGTAGATATCTTTTAAAGTATCATTAAGTTTTTTCCGGTCATTCATTGCTTCTTTAATTTTAAGTTTTGATTCCAGAGAAACATTGTCATTAGTCTTGATGATGTTTTTTGCTACACGTTGTAGTTTTCGGTAGTTCTTTCTTGACACGGTTTGAGCATCACTATCGATTATATCTAAGGTAAAACATGGAGTTGACATAGCAACTATGATTGGCCAGACAACGAAAATAAATAATAAGACACAGATGGCAACAATGACAGTGATTGCCAGGTAAAGATTGACTGATTCACAAGCCTGATAGATTTCTAAAAGGGCGGCAACCAGAATAATCAGGATGATAATAATGGAAGCAATGGCTAAAGCAACTAATCCTTTATGGGATTTTCGTTTAAGTACATTTTCTTCTGAATTATTAGAATCAAATAAAAGATTTTTTGATTTTTTTGATGTCTGAGGTATTTCAGTAGGCAAATTATTTTTTTCTTCAATAACAACAAGTTGTTCTTTGTTTTTCTTCATTCTCTTTTTCCTCCGCTTTACTATATAACAAAAAAGATAATTTTAGTCACCCTTTTCTGAAAAAAAGAATTTTTTTAAAGAATGAAACAAATATACAGATATTTGTTTTATTTTAAGAATTACAAAATTTAATATTACAATAGTTAAAAAGATATTAAATTTACCAAATTTGTCGCGTTTAAGTGTATTTTAAAAATTAAAAGCGTTTACATAGCGAAATAATGATATAATTAAAATATGAGAAAACTACACATTGCAAGAAGGGATGGCTTCCTGGGTGGTAAAGTTGAGGTTCGTATCATCTCCAATTCTTTCCTCCTCGGGATTATGAAGGCTGAAGAAGAGCAAAAAGACTTTGAGATTACCAAGAGCGAAGAGGTCATTCAGGCCGAGCTCATTGGAAAGGATGGAAAGGTATTCCGGTCAAATGCTTACTTTGGAACTAATGGTGGGAAAGATATTTCCTTATTTCTCACCATATCTGGAACTAAGATGATTTTGTCTATAAAGTAATAAAGGAAGTAAGCAAAAAATGGAAAAACAAGACAATGAAATCCTTTGGGAAGGAAAACCCGTAAGAGACGGAACAAAACCATTAAGAAAAAAGATTGTAAAAGTCGCAAAAATGATTGGTGGTCCAACCGGAATAATTAACAAAATTGATGCAAATGCCCCAGAGTATTATTCATTAGCCGGCAGTGTCTCAGATGAGGAATGTGATCTCCTCTTAGCTATGGGACTAAGACGTCTTCGTACAAACGAATACTTGGCCAAAAAACTAAATTGGACTATTGAAAAAGTAAATGAAGTTACTGATCATCTTGGAGAATTGGGCGTTATTTCTGTAAATTATCACGAAGACGGAACCCGTGATTTTAAGTTACCGATCTTTGCTCCAGGACTTTTGGAAATCATGGTTGTTTCACCAAATGCCAAGAATCATCCCGAAATCAGACGTGCCTTTAATCAGTACACACATGATCGTCTTCAGTCCATGGCAACAATGATTCCTCAGGGATATGGCTTAATGAGAGTCATCCCAATCGAACGTGCTTTGCCAAAGGGAGAACCGGTTGATGAAAGAGATACTTTGAAGTATTATCTGGACAAATTCGACTATTATTCAGTCGGTGCCTGTTCATGCCGTACTTGCCGTACTGAGATGGGTGAAGGCTGCGGACATATGCCCGAAGACCGTTGTATTAAATTAGGTAATGCAGCCAAATTCTTTGTCAGAACTGGCAAAGACCGTCAAATAAGCCGTGAAGAATGCGAAGCTATTCTTCGCCATTCCGAAGATGTCGGTTTAATGCATTCCATTCCTAATATTGAAGGTTTGGATAAGGGAAACACGACTGCAATCTGTAACTGCTGCGGATGTGCCTGCTTTGGATTAAGACCAGCTGAAGAATTCCATATCAATGATGCCGTCGCTTCAAATTACCGTTGCGAAATCAATGGTGATAATTGTGTTGCCTGCGGAAAATGTGTAGAAAACTGCCCAGTTAATGCCATTAAGCTTGGAACTAAGCTTCCGATGATAAACGAAATCAAAGTAAATTTAGCAAAGAGTTTATCAAATCATACCATGAAAGCCTGTGGAAGCCTCAATCCGGATTACCGTTATAAACGAACTGAAGTAATTGAAGAAACCGGAACGGCTCCATGCAAAACCTGGTGCCCTGCCCATATTGGTGTTCAAGGCTATATCCGTTTAGCAGCCCAAGGAAAATACAAAGAAGCCTTAGAGCTAATTAAACACGAGAATCCTTTCCCAGCTGTCTGTGGCCGAATCTGCCCTCACAACTGCGAAACCCATTGCTCACGTTCCTGCGTTGACAACGCCGTAGCAATTGACGATGTCAAGAAATTTATTGCTGAGCAAGAGCTGAAACCAGAAACCCGTTTTATTCCAGCAAAACGATATGATTATTCCGATAAGAAAATTGCAATTATCGGTGCTGGTCCTGCCGGTCTAAGCTGTGCCTATTATCTAGCCCAGGATGGCTATGATATCACAGTCTTTGAAAAGAATAAGAAATTAGGCGGTATGATGACTTTAGGAATTCCAGCCTTCCGTCTTCAGAAGGATGTAGTTGAGGCTGAAATTGATGTCATCAAACAATTAGGCGTTAAATTCAAGACTGGAGTGGAAGTTGGAAAAGATATTACAATTCCTGAATTAAGAAAACAG
>JBAXZU010000064.1:0-9761 GCA_041670225.1 Bacilli bacterium
ATTTATGATTTGCATCCTTATATATATACTGAGGAAAACGGATCAATTCTCTACACTCATGACGGATTCACTTTTGCCATAACCGAATCAGGAGCCAAGCTCATTGATTATATTGGTGACAAGGAATATGTCATCATTCCGGAAACCATCACTATAAATAATCAAAAGATCACTGTGAACGACTGCGGACAGTATGTTTTCTACATGGTAAATACATTAGTCGGATATGTTCTTCCTAATACTATCACCCATGTTGATGGATCTTTGACCTACAATTGTCAGAAATTCCAGTATTTCTTCTTCCATGGTACCGATGAAGAATTCTTGGCAATCAAAAACTTCTTCGGAAGCTTCCCATCTAACCGTTATATCTATAGCGAAGAGGAACCGACTCAGTCTGGATCCTACTGGCATTATGTTGATGGTGTTCCCACTGTCTGGTAAACAGATTTTCAAAAGCAATCTAAAAAGTCAGGTATCAAAGCCTGACTTTTTTATTTTAAGCTTCCTGTTTTTCATTAAACAAAGAAGCAAGCAAAGTCCAATAATCAACGATTATTCCTTCATAATCCTTAAAATCAGCGATGATTTCCGTAACTCTTTCGTTGATTTTAGTTAACGATTCAATCTTGGCATTAATCTGATCACGCTGTTTCAAAAGAACACCCATCAAGCGCTTAGAATCAATTTTCTGATTCTTGCCGATCTTGAAAAATTTCTTAATGGAATCAAGTGAGAACCCCAGTTTTGTCAAAGTACTGATAGCCTTCAGATTGAAAATATGGTTATCGCTGTAATCCCGGTAATTATTGGCTTTCCGTTTGGGCTGGGCAAGCAATCCGCGTTTTTCATAAAAGCGAATAGTGGATACAGGAAGTCCAGTGCTTTTCGATAATTGATTAATTGTCATTTCAGTTGCTCCGTTATTGACATTGAACCTAAGTTCATAGTTTATAATTATTATAGTCTTTTCATATTGAGAATACTAATCAGAAAGGAAATTATCTTCTTATGACTAATTATGTACTTAGCTGTTGCTCCACTAGTGATCTTACCAAAGAACATTATGAGAAAAGAAATATCAATTATGTCTGCTTCCATTACTTAGTCGATGGTGTTGAATATACCGATGATTTCGGTCATTCCATCCCTTTCAAAAAATTCTATAACCTAATGGCCCAAGGTGCCATGACCAAGACTTCCCAGGTCAACACCGAAGAATTCGTCACCTATTTCAAGCAGTTCCTCGATCAGGGAATGGACATCATCCATGTTACCTTAAGCTCGGGATTATCAGGTGTTATCAATTCTGCTAACCTGGCTAAAGATATTCTTTTAAAAGATTATCCTGAAAGAAAAATTGAAATCATTGATTCACTCGGAGCTTCTTCCGGCTATGGATTACTGATGGATAAGCTGGCTGATTTAAGAGATGAAGGAAAAACATTTGATGAAATCATCAGCTTTATGGCTGAGAATAAGTTAAGACTTCATCATTGGTTCTTCTCCACTGACTTGACTTATTATGTCAGAGGCGGAAGAGTATCAAAGTCCTCTGGTTTCATTGGAAACATCCTGCATATCTGCCCTCTCCTTAATATGGACAATAATGGAAAACTTATTCCCCGATTCAAAATTCTCGGAAAGAAGAAAGTCATTAAGGAAATTGTTGAGAAGATGAAGGCTAACGCCGAAAACCGTCTTGATTATTCCGGAAAATGCTACATTTCCCATTCTGATGATATGGAAGACGCCTTAGCAGTGGCCCACTTGATTGAGGAAACTTTCCCTCATCTTAATGGCAAAGTTGAAATCTATGATGTCGGAACCACCATCGGCAGCCATACCGGTCCTGGAACCATTGCCTTATTCTTCTGGGGCGACAAACGAATCGATTAATATCAATCCTGTCTTCGGACAGGATTTTTTTCTAATAATATAGTAACCCCTTTCACGTATATAGATCCTGTGCTAAAATAAACAGGCGTTCAATAAAAGGGTAATTCCAGATGTACAAAGTAATAATTGTTGATGATGAGAAATCAGTCCTCGAAAGAGTCCGGGAACAGCTGACTAAGCTTAGCGATTCTTTCACCATAATCGGAAGTTATGAAAACGGCTATGATGCTTTAGTATCCGGCATTCCTCTTAATCCTGATTTACTGATTACTGATATCAAAATGCCATATATAGACGGAATTTAACTGATTCGAAGAGCGAAAGCCGAGCTTCCCTTGCTTCAGTCAGTGATTATTTCCGGTTATGACAGCTTTGACTATGCCAGACAAGCAATAGACTTAGGCGTCATTGGCTACCTAACCAAGCCTATCTCTTTTGATGAAATGAAGCAGACCCTACTAAAAACCAAAGAGGAACTAGACAAACAGGATCACATTGATAAAGATATCAAGGAATTGGAAAAACAGGCTTCCACCGCTCTTAAGCTTTTCCAGGATAATGATCTCTGCCGACTCATTTCCTTGAAATCCGTCAGTCTTAATTTTAAGAAAAAGCTCGTCTCTAATGGCATCAACCTGAATCTCCGCTACTCCCAATTAGCAACTTTTGACTTTGACTGCGATGAAGATTCTTTAGAATATGACTCCATCGAGTTTGCCTTAATCTACTTAGAAAAATATCTAGCCGAGGAATTTTCCCTTGACCAAGGAATTGATTTGGTTTTCTTCAATCATTCAACTCAGAAGAATCTTCTTTTCCTTTCCGATTTTCTTCTTGACCAATCGCTTCTGAAGGAAAAGTTAGCCAGAACCTTACTGAAAATCAAGAAGAACCTTGGTGTTTCACTTTATGCCGGTTTATCAGAAGTCAAGGAAAACAAGGATGACAGCGTTTCATACCGAAAACTTTATCGTCACTCCAACCGAGCTTTGGAATACCGGACAATTTTTGGAACCAACCTGGTTATCCTCTATACCGAAATCGAACCCGGTCATCCTTCCACCTGCAAAGTCGATGATCATGATTACAAGGAAATTTCTTATGAACTTTCCTATGGAAGAATTGATCTCTGCAAGCAGAAAGTCGGGGTGATTCTTGACCGAATGACGCTTGCTTCCTTCAAAGATACCTATTTCTTTACCCTGACTAGTCTAGTTGACTGTATTCTGAAGTCCTGTGTCAATCTTGACGCTCTTTATACCCAGGAACAGATGCATATTGATATTATGAGAGAAGTCTATTCCATCAAAACACATGATGCCTTATATGAATATCTCAGCAATTTGGTCGATAAAGTCAATAATATCAATAACCAGAACAGAATCAGCGGTGTCGAATCAACCTATAATCAGATAACTGACTATATCAAAAGCAATTATGTCTCTCCTAATCTTTCCTTGGAAGAAGTATCCAATAAGCTTAGCTACAGCATTTCCTATATCAGTGCCGTGTTAAAGAAATACGGAACCCTGTTTACCAAATACCTGACTGATATTAGAATGGAAAAGGCCAAAGAATTAGTAGCTAATCCTAGCTATAGAATATTAGAGATCTCAAAAATGGTCGGATATGAAGATCCCTATTATTTCTCACATTGCTTTAAGAAGTATTATGGCTTATCGCCTTTGGAATATCGAAAAAAATGAAACATTCCTATTCAATAAAGACACGTCTTATCGCTATTCCATTAGCCATCTTCATTGCCTTTATCGGTGGAATTTTTGCCGGTCTTTATTTAATCTATGACAATAATGTTTCTTCTTTTTCGGAAAGTCAGATAGAAGAAGCCAGTAAACAGACTTTGAAAAACTACGAGACTTATTTTGACAATGTCATCACAACCTGTAATTCCATTCAGAATAAGATTGAAAACACTGACCTTGAGTCCCAGCTGACTCAGACTCAGACCAAAAGCTACTTAGATGAACTTCATAATCTTCGAAGCGAAATTGTTTCTATCAGCATTTACTCGGAAAACGGTCTACCCTTAGTCAATGATTCCTACTCGTCCCCTTTGGCGGATGCCTCAAATGAAGATTGGTTCATTTCCGCCAGCAACCACCAGCTGAATTACATGTTCTCCCGTATCGGTTATATCAACAAAACCTATGAATTCACCTTATCTAAATATATTGCGCATTCCAAGGATGTGAAAAACGGTGTTCTTAGAATCAGCTTTGATTTTTCAAAAATTGTCTCCCAGATTTCTCAGACAAATTTAGGAACCGGAGGCCATATTTCCATTTACGACAATGACAACAACATTGTTTACTCCTCAAATATGATTGATGAAAAGAAAGAAGCCGAACTAGTCAATCAGGTGGTTTTAGGAACAAAAATAGTCAACATCAACAATGTTGCTTATGATATGTTCATTTCTACCATCAGTAAAACCAGTTGGCGAGTCGTGATTTTCACTAATTATGATTCAATTCTCAGCAGTCAGTCCAGTTTCATTGCTGTTCTTTCCTTCTCCTCCCTCATTGTCTTAGCCTTATTCATTATTTCCATGATTGTAGCCGCCAACAACATCACTAATCCAATCAAAAAGCTTCAGGAGGAAATGAACCGTTTTGAATTATTGGATTACACCAATAAGGAACCAACCAGAATCACTAATGCCAGTAGGGAAGTAAGGGATCTTGACCGTTCTTTCAACGCCATGAGCTCACGTATCCATGAATTAGCTCTCCGTGTCATGAATGAGAAGGAAGAACAGAGAAAAGCTGAGCTAAAAGCTCTTCAGAACCAGATCAATCCTCATTTTCTCTACAATACACTGGACTCCATTGTCTATCTAATTGATAAAAAAGAAAACAGCAAGGCCCAGGAAATGATTATTGCCTTATCAAAATTCTTTCGTATTTCTATTTCCAAAGGCAAGAATGTCATACCCATCGCTAAGGAACTGGAACAGGCAAGAAACTATCTGGTCATCCAGAAAATCCGTTATGGTGAAGCCTTTGAGTTTTCTTTTGAGACGGATGAAAGACTCAATAACTATTATTGTGTGAAACTTATTCTCCAGCCAGTCATCGAAAATGCCCTAGTCCACGGACTAAAAGAATGTGACCAAGGCATGATTTCAATCAGATCCGGTGTTCGGTTTCTTAAATCATTACTCATCCTTCCTCTGTTATTAGCTAGCGGCTGCTCTGCCCAAAACAAAAGAGTCGGAATTTATATTTATTATTCCGAAGATACTTTCGTCAAAAGTCTGCAAAGCAATATCATTTCCGGCTTAGAAGCCGATGTCGACTATTCCTCTTCCTATGCAGAATTAAACCAGACCACTCAGAATTTTCAGATAGTCAATGATATCGATAAACATCTCAATGATCTTCTGATTATCAATTTGGTTGATCGTTTAGCGGCTAACACAATTCTGAAAAAAACTTCAGCAGCCGGAATTCCAGCTATCTTTTTTAACCGCGAACCTTTCAAGGAAACCTTCACCAACCTTTCAAATTGCTATTTCATTGGATCTGACCCCCAATACGAAGGCGAGCTTCAGGCCGAAATTGTCAATCAGCTTTTTGGCAATCCGGAGGATTTTGCAAATTCAGTTTTTGATAAAAATCACGATGGGAAAATCCAGATTGTTATGATGAAGGGTGAACAAGGACATCAGGATACGGAGAACCGCAGCAAATACTCAATTCTCAAGCTCAAGGAAATGGGCTATGACTGCGATGTTATTTATTCAGGATACGGAAACTGGGAAAGAAGTACTTCATCCGATCTTTTTAGCAACATTTATGCCAGCTACAGTGATTCGATAGAACTGACACTTTCAAACAATGATGATATGGCTCTTGGCATTATTGATTACCTTAAAACTCTAGAAGACTATAACCCAGAAACCGAAATAAAAGACCAGTATTTTCCTATTATCGGTGTTGATGCCACCTCGGTCGGCGTTGAAGCAGTTAACGCCGGAGAATTATACGGAACGATCAAAAACGACAGTGCTGAACAAGCCAAAGTTATTTGTCAGTTAAGCGATATCTTACTTAATAAGAAAGATTTAAGCCTCTTTGAATACCCACTGGAAAATGATCATTTTGTTTATTTAAAAGGAAAAATCATAAAAAAAACAATTTGATGTGAAGATTTTTACATTTCCTATGAAGATTTTTCAATTTTAATTTTGAAAGCGCTTCACTACAATAATGACAGTATTGCAGTAGTCTTAACGACATTGCGATAATCATTAAATCAAGGAGGAAATGTTTAATGAAAAAGAGTTTAGTTTTACTTTCTTGTCTGTCTGCTGTTGCTATCTTAGCCAGCTGTGGCGGCGGAACCGCTTGGAGCTGGAATGAAGCCAAATCCGATGGTGTTCTCAATTATGGATTATTAATCGGTCAGATCGACCATAATGATTCAGCTGCCAGAACTGCTGGTATCCGTGATGCCTTAAAGACCAGAGGCACCGTTCTTACCAACGCCAATACTGAAACACCAGTCGAAGGTTCAATTGCTATCAGCGGAACCAATTATAAAGTTGTTGAAGTTGAACATGCCGAACAGAGAGCCACTGGCGGTGCCACCTGGGATCAGGCCACTGCTACCAGTACTGCTGAAACCTGGAACAATAAATATGGCAATAAGCTTGATTTCATTGTTTCCAATAATGATGGTATGGCTGAAGGTGCTATCGGTGCTTCCAACTGGAGAACCGGAACTCCTATCTTCGGTTATGATTCCAATGCCTCAACCTTAAATTATATTAAGGAAGGAAAGATCATGGGAACCATCAATCAGAATGCCTCTGCCCAAGCTGCCGGTATTATGATGTTAACCAGAAACTGCATTGATAAGGTTGCTGCTCCAACTGCTTCCGGCTTCTCTGCTGCCAGTGACAACGGCTATGGAAAGATCTCCTCTGCCTTCACTTACAAAGATACTGATGGTTCAATGTTAGTCGATAACTTCAAGATCACTGCTGAAAATGTTGATGGATATTTAGGAAAGACCTCAGCTGACTTAATTGATACTGCTGTCACTAAGGGAACCACTGCCTCTTCTAAGGTCTGGCTTTCTTACTATTCTTCCACTGATACCTTCCTTAACTCCACAATGAAGCCTTTATTCGAAGGTTATAAGGATAAGTTCAATTTCGATGTCACTGCCACTTTCGGTAATGCCAATGATGAAGCCACTTCCATCAGTAACCTTGAAACTGCTTTAAACACCAAGACCTATAAAGCCTACGTCATTAATATGGTCAAGACTACTTCCACTGCTTCCTACCTTGATAAGATTGCCACTACTTATAGTGCTACTAGCGAAAATCCGACTGATGTTCCAGTCATCTTCTGGAATAGACAGGGAACTAATTCTGATGGCACTGTCGATACTGCTACTATGAAAGACAGCCGTTTCAAATACATCTACTATGTTGGATTTGATGCTATCCAGGGTGGTAAGTTACAGGGCGAAATGATCGTCGATTACCTTCAGAACCTCAAATAACTAAAAAATAATGTCGATTTAAGGCCTAAAGATATATAAATATTTTTAGGCCTTATTTTATTGAAAGGATGCAGTTAAATGGATAAACAGCAATATATACTTGAAATAAATGGTTTATCTAAATCATTCGGAAAAAACAGAGTTCTTAAAGATATTTCTCTTCAAATCCGTCCTTCTTCAATCATGGGACTGATGGGAGAAAACGGTGCTGGAAAATCAACCATGATGAAATGCCTCTTTGGCATCTATTCCATGGATTCCGGTTCCATAAAGCTTGACGGAAAGAATATTGAATTCACTGGACCAAAAGACTCACTTGAACATGGCATTGCCATGGTTCATCAGGAACTCAATCAGTGTCTGGACCGAACGATTCTGGATAATATGTTTTTGGGAAGATATCTGGGCCCATTCGGTTTAGTCGATGAAAAGAGCATGTTGGAAAAATGTAAAAGTATTTTCAAAAGTCTCGATATGAATTTCAATCCTAAGACGATTATGAGAACGATGTCCGTCTCACAGCGTCAGATGGTCGAAATTGCCAAAGCTGTCAGTTACAATTCCAAAGTAATCGTTCTTGATGAGCCGACCAGTTCTCTATCAGAAAGAGAAGTAAACAAGCTCTTCAAAATCATTAAGAAGCTCCGTGATGAAAAAGGTATTTCCTTCATCTTTATTTCTCATAAGATGGATGAAATTTTCAATCTTTGCGATGATATTGTCATTCTTCGTGATGGTCAGGTGACTTTGGACAAGAAAGTCAAAGATACTGACTTGAATGAATTAGTCTCCGCTATGGAATGCTTCGGTGTTGAAAACCGTAAGCAGGGTAGATCTCTTTATGGAACCAAGAGAGATGGCTCCATCCAGAAGAAGTAAGGTAAGGAGAAACAATATTCGGTGTCCGTACCAAAGCTTTAGGTCAGATTATTTATAAGGGAAAACAGGTTCACTTCCGAAATTCGAAAGAAGCTATGGAATGTAATTTTGCCTTCACTACTGAAGAGAGAAGAGTCACTGGTGTTTTCAATAGCCAGTCCCTTTCTTTCAATACTTGTATCACCAATCTTGATAAGTACATGAAAGCCAATATTCTCTCAAATTCCATGATGAATACTTTTACAAACAGAGAAATTGACTCGATGTCCGTCAAATGCATGGGCTGTGACGACTTAATGTCTTCACTCTCTGGCGGAAATCAGCAGAAAATTGTCATTGCCAAGTGGCTGGAAAGAGCCCCTGATGTCTTCTTGCTTGATGAGCCGACCCGCGGTATCGATATTATGGCCAAATACCAGATTTACGAACTGATGATCAGGCTTGCCAATCAAGGAAAAACCGTCATTATGGTATCAAGCGAAATGCCGGAAATTCTCGGCATCACTAATAGAATCGTTGTCATGAGCAACTATACTGTCAGTGGAATTGTCAATACCAAAGATACTACTCAGGAAGAATTACTCAGGCTTTGTGCCAAAAACTTACAGGAGAATCATATGGAAAACAAAGAAAATGCCATCAAAGGCGAAAATGAATTCCGGCTTCTCAACGATGCTCAATTTAATAAATCAGTAACTGAAATCAATGAAATCAATGATTCAATTATTGAGTTCGCGAAACAGGGGAATGCCAACCAACAGCAAATTAAGGAATTAGAAGAAAAAAGAGAGAAATCGATAAATGAGGCTTTGTCAGCAATCCAGCCAGTAAATGGATATTATCTGGAGATTGCCCAACAGTTAGAAGAAAAATACAAGACTCTGTCTGATGATGAAAAGATGAGTGAAGATTATTTAGTCAATCCCTACGAAAACAATACGCTATTCCAAAACTATTCGAATGAGATTACTAACTTATCTTGCCAAGGAATCACCAAAATAGATCATCTTAAGGTCGAAATACGTGACTTAAAGCTTAATAAGCAGATTGATGATGAAACCAAATCCAAGCTTATTGCTGATGATGAGTCCAAAATCAAAGATGCTAAAGTCATCCGTGCCGGTTTTGACAAAATCATCAGATTGCTCTCCGATGGTATCGTCGCTATTTCCAAGATCTATGGAAGAATATACTATAACTCAACCAAATTAGTTCAGGAACGAATTGCCAGGGAAGCTAAAGAAAAATTCACTGATGAAACCAGTAAAGAGAATTCTCTCTACCAGAATAATCTTTCCCAGCTAGTGAAAACTAATGAAGATTATAAGTCCCTCCTCAAAACTGAAAATGTCCGACATAAGGCAACTATCGAAAAGGCTCATTCAGAATGGAATGAAGTCAGTGAGAAATCACACGATGAAACCTACAATTCCTATTTGGAAAGA
>JBAXZU010000065.1:0-9702 GCA_041670225.1 Bacilli bacterium
AATCCGGCACCGATTCCCTGAATCTTATGAGGGCCTGGCCTGTTTCCGCTTAAGACTGAACTAGTCATTGGTTCAACAGCAACAGCCTTAAAAGAAGGAAGCTTTTCCTTGAGGAACTTGCTAGCTCCAGAGAGAGTTCCTCCGGTTCCGACACCTGCCACTAAGAAATCAATCTTTCCGTCCAGATCTGCAAAAATCTCTGGACCGGTAGTCTTATAGTGAGCCTGAGGATTAGCCATATTGACAAACTGTCCGACTACCATGCTTCCAGATATAGTCTTTTCTAATTCTTCAGCCTTAGCAATAGCACCTTTCATGCCTAAAGCCCCAGGAGTAAGAACAACTTTGGCCCCATAGCCTTTCATCAGTTTAATTCTTTCAACTGACATCGAATCCGGCATAACAATAATTACCTCATAGCCTAAGCTGGTGCCAATAGCGGAGATTCCGATTCCGGTATTGCCGCTAGTTGCCTCTATCAGGGTACTTTTTCCTGGCTCAATTCTCTTTTCAGCCTCAGCCTGTCTGATCATTTCTAAAGCTGCTCGGTCCTTGACTGAACCAGTCGGATTAAAGAATTCAACCTTAGCAAAAAGATTGGCCTTTAAGCCTTCTTTCTTCATAATATTATTCAGCTTAAGAATTGGAGTATGTCCGACTAATTCCGTCATTGATTCATAGATTTTCATGTTTTTAAACCTCTTATTGTTTTTCTTTCAGTATTTTAGCAAGTCCGCCTAAGGCGGTTTCCTTATAGGCCGAAGCCAAGGAATCACCTGTCATCTTCATCGCGGAAACGACATTGTCAAAGGAAACCTGATTCTTCTTGATTCCGGAAATATACTTAGCATAGGCATAGGAATTATAGGCACGCAGAGCACCCATTCCGTTTCTTTCAATACAGGGAATGATGACATATCCATCAACCGGATCACAGCTCAGTCCAAGAAAATGTTCCATCGCACATTCGGCTGCATATTCAATCTGATAAAGATACAGTCCGTTGATATAGGATAAAGCAGCTGCCGCCATGCTTGATGCTGTTCCGACTTCAGCCTGACAGCCTCCGATAGCACCACTGATTGAGGCATTTTGTTTGACAATATTTCCGAATATTCCGGCAGTATAGAGAGAATCTTTGATTATTCTTCTGTTAACCTGACAGTCATGATACTCATAATAGAGAATAGCTGGCAGAATTCCGCTGCTTCCACAGGTTGGAGAAGTAACAATTTCTTCATGACAGGCACTGCTTTCACTGACGGCATAGGCATAGGAAGTAATCAATAGCAGTCTTTTCATATCCGGATCATCAACCGAATAGGCCTTTTCATTAATGGCTTTAGCATTCCTAAAAATATTTAGACGCGGATTGTTGTTAGCCGGGATTCTTCCTTCGGAAACAAGTCCTTTTTCCACTGAGGAAAACATAATGTCCAAAGCCTTAGATAAATATTCATCAATTTCCTTATTTTCATATTCAAGACAGAAATCCTTTAAATCCAGATTTCCGTTCCGATGAAGATGGGATTTGATTTCTTCAAAGGAAGAGAAAGGATAGATGTCTTTTTCATCAACCGCAGAATCATCCGGAGAATAGATTTCTCCTCCGCCTAAGGAATCATAAATTCTGAAAAAGACTTCTGTTCCTTCCTTGATCAAGGATAGCTTCATTTCGTTAGGATGATGAGAAATAGTCTGAGTATCAAAAATAATTCGGCAAGGATAAGGAAGCAAGGTCTTTTCAATAACCTGATTAGTTCCATGACCTTTGCCTGTCAGAGCTAATGATCCATACAGAGTGACTAAGACATAATCGAATTTTTCATTTTTTATCAAGGACTTGAAAGACATAGTCGCATTCTGAGGTGCGATAGTATGACTCGATGAAGGACCGCAGCCAATCCTAAAAAGCTTTGATAAAGATTTCATACTAAAATTATAATGCCTTTTTCTAAAGAATACTCTAAAAACGAAATAAATTCATTTTAAGGTAGAATGATTTTTGTAT
Organism: Bacilli bacterium; assembly: GCA_041670225.1. Classification (GTDB taxonomy): domain Bacteria; phylum Bacillota_I; class Bacilli_A; order RFN20; family CAG-288; genus Enterosoma. Next base: position 2,012 of record JBAXZU010000065.1, read on the forward strand.
CGGAATTATAATAAGAGAAAAGGAGCAAACCTATGAACGCCTGGAAAGACATTGATTCAAGCCTAATTACGCCCGAAAATTTCATCACCTGTATTGAAATAGGAAAAGGAATGAAGAACAAATATGAGCTTGATAAAAAAACCGGACTATTAAAATTAGACCGAATTCTTTATACTTCCAACCATTATCCCCAGAACTACGGTTTCATTCCTAAAACCTTAGCTGAAGATCATGATCCTCTTGATGTCCTTTTAATCATGTCAGAACCGGTTCAGCCACTCACCCTGGTTCAGTCAAAACCGATTGGAATGATTGAGATGGTCGATCAGGGAGACCGCGATGTCAAGATTCTAGCCATCTGTCCTCAGGATCCTTTCTATCAGGATTATGATGATATTTCCCAGCTTCCTAAGCATATCACTGATGAAATTGAATACTTCTTTGAGACCTACAAAGTCCTAGAGGGAAAAGAAACCCTGGTTCCAGGAACCCGAGGCAAAGAAGATGCTTTGAAAGTGATTAAAAAGAATATTCAGGATTACATCGACAAATACGGAGAATAATGCAAGACCTATTTAAAAACAAATGTCCGGAAATAAGTAAGCTTCTTTCCTATGGATTCATAAGAAAAAGTAACCTGCTTATTTTTGAAAAGAAAATTCATAACGACGAGTTTACTTTGCAAGTTGAAGTTAATGACAAATCAAACACTTCTTTTAAGTTGATTGAAAATGCCTTTAAAGAAGAGTTTGTTCTTTTTGCTTTGGATTCCTATCAGGGAGACTATGTTTTTTCATTAAGAAAAGAAGCTATAGCAATACTGGATGATATCATTGCCAAATGCTATTACGATTCTTTTTATAAGACACAGCAGGCCAGGAATATCGCCTTATTCATCAAAGATAACTATGATGATGTTCTCACTCCTTTTCCGGGTGATGAAGACTACTGCTACACTGTCAAAAGAAAAGACACCAAGAAATGGTATCTTCTCCTCTTAAAAGTTCAGCGAGGAAAAATTGATAATTCCGCTAGCCAGGAACCTATTGAAGTGATCTGTCTTAAAGGAGATATAGACACAATTGATAATGAAGTCATCTTTCCAGGATTCCATATGAATAAGAAACACTGGATAAGCATCATTCTTGATAACAGTCTACCAGATAATGCTCTTTTCTCTTTCATTGAATTATCCTATCAGTTAGCTAGATAAATCACATTCCTTGAAGTCTTCTCTAATGTGGATTACAATAAGTTTAGGAGTCATCATGAATAAGTTAAATCAATCAGACGCAATCCGTAAATACTTGATAAGGCCAAAAACCAAGGAAGGCAAAAAGAATCAGAAAACTGAATTCAATAAAGAATTTTCTTCTTTGAAATATAAGGAATTTCTCCAGTTGGCTTTGCATCAGATTGAGGAAGGAGTCACCGTCAGAAAAGAACAGCTGACCCAGCTCTTCCTTCTCCTTTCCGACCACAAGGAGGATAACTGCTCCGACTGCAGTAACTGTCCCGGCTGTGAAAAAGGAACCATCACTCCTTTCATGGTTATGAAAAGCGAGAACCAAGGAATCAGAAACTGCCTTCTTTTCCTATCAACCCTGCTTAAAAAAAATCAGGAAAAGTATTTTCACAAACTAACCGAAACTCTCTCGGAAATGAAGCAGATTCGTTATCATTATCAGAAAAAAGAGGAACTTTTCTTAATTCTTTTAGATTCTGATGATCAGGAACAGAAATCCAAGGATGACCAAACTCTTCTGCTTTTAGAAGAAATCATTAAGGAAACTGTTGATTTTTCCTCAGTCAACAAGCAAAAAATCACCAAACTACTGAGTTTAGCTGAAGAACTGATTGCCGAAGAAAACCTCACCATTCTTCCAAAAATAGAAAGCAAGATCACTACTCAGCAGGAAGATAGTATTTCTAAAAGAATGCCTGATTACCAATACTGCTTTTTAGCAAAGTCACCAAAGCCTTCCGACTACAAAATAAATTTGAAACAAAACTGATAAACTTGTTTCAAATAGAAAATAAATGTTTTAAAATATTCAGGTAACCACAAAGGAGATATTTATTATGAAATGGTTTAACAGTCAGTCAAGACTCATTCAGATTATCCTCCTTCTTATTCCACTCGTTAACTGGATCGTCGAAATCTATGTCCGTCTCACCGCTTTGCTTTCAAAGCCAAACCTTGAGCACATCCTCGGCTTCATTTTCGGTCTTATCATTCCAGTCTTTGGATGGCTTGACCTTGTCTGGTGCTTACTCTTCAAGCACATGATTCTTGCTGCTTAATAAAAACAGAGAAAAGAAAAGTCCGCTAAGAAATGAGCGGATTTTTTTGTTGCTTTTTCTGTGTTTCAATAAAAAGAGCAGGCACACTCTCCTGTGCCTGCCCACAATAATTTGATTCAATCCGATAATAGATTAGATTGTCTTACTTCCGTCACTGCAGATAACAACAACACCGGAATTAATTCCTAACTGACTGCCATAGGCATTCCATTGACTGACAGTACCGCTGTAATAGATTGTAGTGAGACTGGTGCAGCCGTTAAAAGCCATGTATCCGATTCCGGTCACACTGGAGGGGATAGTGATACTGGTTAGGCCTGAGCAATTGCAGAAGGCTGAATCTCCGATGCTAGTCACGCTAGAAGGAATAGTAATGCTGGTTAGACTAGTGCAGCCGTTGAAGGCCATGTATCCGATGCAGGTCACACTAGAGGGGATGGTGATGCTGGTAAGGTTTGTACAATTGTAGAAGGCATAGTTTCCTATACTGTCAATACCCGAACTCAGTTCAATACTGGTTATCTGAGTCCCATTAAGATACAGTCCGTGTGAATAATACAGAGGATTTGAGGTGGCTGATTCAAATTCAATCTGGGCCCAGGCCTCAATATCGCTGATATTAACTTCTATAAGTCCGGTGCATCCGCTGAAGGCAGAGTTCCCTATGCTGGTCACACTGGAGGGGATAGTGATACTGGTTAGACCGCCACAGCGGTTGAAGGCATTGAAACCGATGCTGCTAACACTAGAAGGAATGATGATGTTGGTTAGGCTGTTGCAGTGGTAGAAAATATACTCACCAAGGCTGGTGACCTTGTCAGGGATAGTGATATCAGTTAGGCTTATGCATTGGTAGAAAGCATAGTCTCCAATACCGGTCACACTATTGGAAATGGTGATGCTGGTTATGCCTGTGCAGTAGGAAAAAGCATGCCCAGAAATCTCTGAGCCTGATGCCACATTTACTTTTCTCAGGCTTGTTGGGACGAAGCCTGAATTGTTCTCATAGGAATCGGCTCCGAAGATGTATCCGAAATAGGTCTCTCCCGTTCCGTCGGCTTTCTCACCGACGAAAGGAAGAGCCATCGATGTCAGTCCGGTGCATCCTTCGAATGCCGATAAGCCGATTCTGGTCACGCTATTCGGGACAGTAATCGATGTCAGGCCCAAACAGCCTTCGAAGGCAGAGTCCTCGATGAGGGTTATTCCCTCAGGAATGATGACCGATGTAAGATTGCTGCAGCCGGAGAATGCCGATTCGGCAATCGAGGTGACCGCCGTTCCGTAATAGTCGGAAGGTATCTCAATCTCTGTAGCCTGAGTATCCTTGACTCCGGTAACCGCATAGGTTCCGTCCTCCTTCAGACAGAAGGCCAGCTGATCTCCGTCATAGACAGTCAGGGTTGCCACCATGTCGCTGATAGGATTATGGTTGTCATCGCCGGTGAAAGAAGCTGTAACCGTAAGTGTTCCGACCTCGGTAAGCTTGTTGGAAGTATAGGAGACAGTCACTCCTTCCGGTAGGGCTCCGGTGATGACCAGCTCATGCTCAAGTCCATCATAAGGGACGGTAGCATCGGCAAAGCTGGCGCCGGACATGTCATAGTCAGACTTTGGGACTTCGATGGAGATGGAGGTAGAGGGGGAAGTGGAGGTACTGTCTATTGGCGAAGAATCCGAGTCGGGTGATGTAGAAGACACATCACTGACTACTGAATTGCTCACACTACTAGAGCCATCAGCAAACTTGCAGGAGGCCATCGGTATGATGGTGAGACCTGCAACTATAGCTAACCCATTCCTTAATAATTTCTTGCTTGCCTTTTTCATTTTTTGCCTTTTTTATGTATATAATATTCTAATATTATATTTTTAGATGTCAAATGAGCCTGTACACTCATGACAATATATATGGCCATATTATAAATATGCTCTATAAAATGAAACATAAAAAAGCAGACATAATAAGATAGCTGAAAGTTCACAAATGAATATTCAATCAAAAGATTTGATTTTTATTTTTTCGAAGTCAGTGAATGAATAGTCGCAAATAATTCCGGAGGATTAATTGGTTTAGCCAAATGAATGTTAATCCCGGCTTCTTTTGACTTCTCAACATCCGTATCATAGGCGTTAGCAGTCAGTGCAATAATCGGAATATCAGCTGCATCATTTCGGGAAAGATTTCTGAATCTTCTTGAAGCTTCCAGTCCATCCATGACAGGCATTCGGATATCCATCAGAATAGCATCAAAGAAACCTACTTCAGATTGAGTGAAAACATCCAATCCTTCTTTTCCGTTCTGAGCCCAGACAATCACACAGCCCTGATTCTGAAGCAGTTTAATGACAATCTTGGCATTAAGAGGCTGATCTTCACAGATAAGGATTTTCTTTCCTCGGATATCAGAATTTTCGGTCACAACCGGCTGTTTGATTTCTTTAGGTTTTTCAGCTAAGGGGAAATTCAGGAAAACCGTGAAGGTGGTTCCTTCATTTATTTTGCTTTCCAGGGTAATTGTTCCACCCATCAGAGAAACCAATTTCTTGACAATCGGTAATCCTAAACCGGTTCCTTTCATAGAATCCGAAGTTGAACGTTCTTCCTGAGAGAAAGGCTCGAATGCATGCTTGATGAATTCCTCACTCATTCCGCAGCCATTATCTTTAACAATGAATTTATCTCTGATTAGAGTCTCGCTTTGAGAAATAAGTTCCATCTGGAAGAGAATCTTTCCGCCTTTAGGGGTGAATTTAATAGCGTTTGACAGAAGATTAACAAAAATCTGTTTAACTCTCTGTTCATCAAGCAACATGTATTTCCATTCAATATTCTTCTTCACAAAAGAAAAATCAATATTCTTTTCATCAATGATGGGCTGTACCATATTGATAATGGAAGCAAATACTTTTTCTTCGTCACAGACCACTGAATGCAGTTCTAGTTTTCCGGATTCAATCTTATTGACATCAAGAACATCGTTTATCAATCCTAAGAGGAAGCTTCCGGAATCACGCAGCTGAGGAATATAGGATTTGACCATACTGATATCATTACTTTCTTCCATCAGATAACTTAAGCCAATGATTCCGTTCATTGGGGTTCGCATATCATGACTCATTCTGGCTAAGAATTCACTCTTAGCTGATAGGGCATCATGTAAGGCTTTATTCTTTTTCTTCAGATCAATGAATATCAGGATAAGAATAATAACAGCAATCAAGGCAACCACAGCAAAAAAGATAATCAGGAAAAGAACAACCGGTTCCTGATAAAACATTGCCAAGAAAATATTGGAAGAAGGAATATCTTCCTGTCCTAACATATAGGCTTTACTGATTTCCTCTTTGGAAAGGGTTTGTTGGGTCTTACTGATAATGGATGATAAAACAGAATTATTCGCAGTTGAGGCAAAGCAGTAGACATGACTGTATTCTTTGGAAAGTGTAACCGAAAGATAATTGTACTGAAGCATTTTCAGATAATATTCGGTGATGTAATTATTGATAATCGTCATATCAGTTTTTCCTTCGACCACAGAATCCAAACATTCCTGATAAGAATTGCAGGAAACATAAGTAGCATCAGGATAGCTTTTTTTCACATAATCGTTGGTATAGCGGAATTTGTCAATGACAGCTATCCTGCAATTCTGACTATCAAAGCTGTTTCCCTTTTTCCTGATAATATAGTATTTGGTACTACCCATAGGATCCGACAATGAGAAATTAAAACTTTTTGAATATTGTTCATCGTAGAAAAATCCTGAAACAACTTCAATGTTTGTGTTAGGATGGGTGTAATCTTCTAAAGACTCCATTTTGATGCCAACACCTAATTTTTCGCAGAGAAGCTTAGCAATCTCAACAAAGATTCCCTCATACTGTCCATCAGAATAATGAGAAAGATATCCTTCGTCATCATGAAATCCGAAAGTAATCGACTCCTTGGTTTTCAAATACTCAATCTCACTTTTAGTAAAAGGCTCAACATTTCTTTCCCGATACCATTTAGAATAATTATCCGAAAAGAAGGAAGTCTCATTTTTCTGAATTGAACTGATAATGTTGTCCAGAGAACTAAGCAACGTAGATTTCTCAGAAACGGAGGCGAAATACTGACTGGCATTTCCAAACCTGGCCAAGACTTTCTCATTGCTCCTCAGTTCACTGATATTGGTTATATAGGCTCTGGCTTCTCCGGAATCATAACTAGCAACCGCATCCTCATAATCATCACAGAGCAATAAACTTTCAGGATCAATTCCTAACTGAAGAAGCTGGTCTTTATATCCTTCCTCATTATACTGAGTCTGAGGAATAGCAATCTTTATCTGATTAATAGTATCGAAGTCTTCATAAAAAAGGTCTTCGTTTTCTTCGGAAGTAGCAATAACATAATAGGATTCAAGAATACTGGCATGCCCATAGCTTAATCCATCCGGGTTTTCATAATAGGGAGTATAAGGAAGCAGTAAATCAATATTCCCGGAAACCATAGATTCATATGAAAGAGAAAAATTGTCATAAGGAACATATTCAAAGGAATATCCGGAATACTGAGTGATCTTAGATAGCAAATCAACTCCATAACCAGTTAAGGAATTGTCATCCATTTGAAAGAAGCCATCAAGTAGATGGTAGCCAACCGTAAAAGTAGTCCGGCTTTCCAGGTGTTTAACAGAATCATTGTTTTGGACTGAAGATGTGTTAATAGTTCCAGAAGGCTGTTGATGATAAATCAATGAGGAGGAAACAGTCGGCAGGAAGAATGATGAAATAAATACCGTTAAAAGTGTTTTTTCAAAAAACTTCATATAAGAATAACTGCTCCTTTTTGCAAATTATAGACCAATTAAGGAAAATATACAATTTCTAAAAAAGTAACATCTACATAATAAAAGATTTTTTTAATCTTTGCAGAGACGATTATTTATTTCCTTAATGACTTTTTCATCAATTTTCAGGATTTTTCTATCAAAGGTATATAAACCATTGGCTTCGGTTTCACAATCAGTCAGCTGGGTATAAATTGAACCCACCAGACAGCCTCTTTCCTTTAATGGAATCACATCATTGAGATAAAGATTCTCAAACCGCTTTTCGAGTCCGGAAGCTTCCGTGCAGTTATGATGACCGAAAACTTTATCAAAGAAATAATGGCCCGGTACCTTCAAAGAAGTCCCGCCACTCTCACTAAGCATAAAGGGATGACCATATTTACTGGTTCTTTCCCCGTGGGTGAAATCATAGGCATGGATAGAGTAGAAATCAGAATACTGGGAAACATACCAGCCCGAAGCCGAATCATAAAGACGGGTGGGATCCTTTTTCTTCAGATATTCGTAGTGTTCCTTAGGATCAAATTCACCCCAGCCTTCATTAAA
>JBAXZU010000066.1:0-9654 GCA_041670225.1 Bacilli bacterium
ATGGGTTATACAAAAGATGATATCGTTGCTCTTGGCTGTATGACTGATGCTACAACCTTAGCAACTCCCTGTGGTGTCTGCCGCCAGGTGATGAGCGAATTAATGAATCATAGCTGTATGGTTTATATGTTTAATAAAGATGCTACAAAAAAGATGGTTATGTCTGTTGATGAATTGCTTCCATGTTCATTTGGAAAGGATGATCTCTTATCATGAAAAAAGTAGGTTATGTCTGTGTTTATGGCCGCGCTAATGCCGGCAAGTCAACTATTATCAACCATTGCTTAGGTTTTAAGCTTCTTTCTGTAAGCGCAAAGCCTCAGACTACCAGAGATAATATTCAGGCTATTTATAATGATGAAGATTCTCAGATTATTTTCGTTGATACTCCTGGCGTTTTTAAACCCCATGGAAAATTGGGTAGCATTCTTCTTCGCGATGCTGAAAATGCTAAGGAAGGTGTTGACGTTATTTTATATGTAATCGATGCCAGTGAAACTCCAAATTTTGAGTTAGCAATGAAACTTAGTAAACAGGATATTCCTGTTATTATTGCCTTTAATAAAATTGATTTAGTCAAAATTGATATTGCCAAAGAACGTCTTTCCCGTTATAAGGAAATTCTTCCTAACGCTATGTCAATCGAACTTTCCGCCAAAGATAATTACAACATTGATGAAGTGCTTTGGCAAATTAAGACCTACTTAGCCAACGGAGAACCTTATTATCCTGAGGATATGGTAAGTGATCATCCGATGCAGTTCATCATTTCTGAAATCATTCGTGAAAAGTGCATGAGACTTCTTTCAGCAGAAGTTCCACATTCAATCTATGTTGATATCAAACATTTGGAAGAAGAAGACACTTCAATGGAAATCATGGCTGACATCATTGTCGATAAAGAGAGCGAAAAAGCAATTGTAATTGGACATAATGGAAAAATGATCTCTCAGATTTCTAAATTCTCCGAAGGCGCCATTTCGCAATATTTCGGAAAGAAAATCCAATGTGATCTTAGAGTTAAGGTCATACCTGATTGGAGAAATAGCGATAAGTATCTGAAAAAATTTGGCTATCAGCAATAATGGTTAAACGGGAATCAAAAAGTATTCGGGGATTGGTCCTTTCTTTTGTCCCATTCAAAGATGACTCTGCAATTGTCACTGTTGCTACTGACAATGGTGTGACTTCTTTTTTGGCTTCCGGTATTTATAAGCCCAAGAGTCCCTTAAAGCCGATGTTATTGTCCTTCAGCTTTTTGGAAATTGAATATAAAGAAGGCCGAATTCTGCAAGCAACGTATGCCAAATGTATTTTTGATTCTTCGGTTTTCTTTACTGATTATAGGTCAAATATCTTCCTTTCCTGGCTTCAGGAACTTTCGCTTCTTCTTTTTAATGAGGGGGACAGCTTTCCTTTAAAAGACTATTTATCTGTCCTATCCGCTTTTCAGAATAAATGCGATCTTCTTTCAATCTCAATTTTACTTTTGGGAAGCATCTATAAAACTTTGGGTCTGAAAATCAAAACTAATTCATGTTATCGTTGTGGAGCAAATAATGAACTCGTTTCTTATTCTCTTCAAGGTGGCGGATTTTTATGTAAAAAGTGCTCAGAAACATTACAATATCCTCCGAAAAGTGAAATGAACCTTTTTATTCTGAAATTTGCTTTTATGGACATTGAATCCAAGACACTTTCTAAAATCGTCCCGAAGAAAGAAGGAAAAATTATCCTGACCGATTTGCTCGATAACCTGATGTCATATTTTGACATAAAAAAATTAGTATCTTTACCACTTTTTTTAGAAGTTCTCTAAAGTCTCATATGATATAATATTTTAGTTAAAAATAACGAGGTAAAAAAATGTCTGATAATCATTCTTTTGAAGAAATCACAACTCATCTTGTGTCATCTGGCTTTATTTATGCCGGAAGTGAAATCTATGGCGGATTAGCAAATTCTTGGGATTATGGCCCACTTGGTGCTTTATTGAAAAATCATGTCAAAGATCTTTGGCTAAGACATTTTGTCAGAGGAATTGAATATAACGTTCAGATTGATCCGGCAATTATTATGAATCCTAAAGTTTGGGAAGCCACTGGTCATATTTCCAATTTCCACGATCCTTTAGTTGATTGCAAATATTGCCATGCACGTTTCCGTGCTGATGATCTTGTCAAAAAGCAAATGCCTGAACTTGATGTTGATGGAATGGATACTAAGGCTCTTAATGATTTGGTTCAATCCGGCCAAATTGTCTGCCCTACCTGTTCTAAAACCCAGTTTACTCCTATCCGTCAGTTCCAAATGATGTTTAAGACCTTCATTGGTGTAACTGAAGAGAACACTTCAACTGTTTATCTCAGACCTGAAACTGCTCAGGGTTGTTTTGTCAATTTTAAGAATGTCTTGCGAACAACTAGAAGAAAATTGCCTTTAGGTATTTGTGATATTGGCAAGGCTTTCCGTAATGAAATTACTCCAGGAAATTTCACTTTCAGAACTCGTGAATTCGAACAGATGGAAATTGAATTTTTCTTCAAGCCCGGCGAAGATGATAAGTGGTTCAATTTCTATAAAGATAATTGCAAATCATTTGTCGAAAAAATGGGACTTAAAGATGAAAAGGTACGTTTCCGTGATCATGAACCGGCCGAACTTGCTTTCTATTCCAAAGCCACTACCGATATTGAATTTTTGTTCCCTTCTCTTGGCTGGGGCGAACTTATGGGTATTGCCTGCCGTGGTGATTACGACCTTAATAGACATCAGACTTGTTCAGGACAGGATCTTTCTTATCTCGATCCGTCTGATAACACCAGATATATTCCTCATGTTGTGGAACCTTCATTTGGATTAGACAGACTGATGCTTGCTTTATGTTGCAACAGTTTTGATGTTGAAGAACTTGATGGCGGTAAAGATAGCCGTGTCGTTATGCATTTTGTTCCTGAGTTAGCTCCATACACTGTAGCTGTTATGCCTTTAAGCAATAAACTCAATGAGAAAGCTAAGGTTGTTTTTGATAGAATCCATGAAACCTATGATGCCATCTTTGATACTACCGGTTCTATTGGAAAGAGATATCGCCGTGAGGATGCTATCGGTACACCATTCTGCTTAACTTATGATTTTGATTCGGAAACTGATAACTGTGTTACTGTCCGTGAAAGAGATTCAATGAAGCAGGAACGTGTCAGTATTGACAAACTTGAAAATTATATTTCATCTTATATTCGTGCAAGAAAAGTAAGATAAGAGGTGAGATTTGGCTTACGAAAAAGATGGAAATAATATTTTCACTGAAATAGCTAAAAAAGCGAGCATCGTTACTGTCATGAGTTACTATCTTGGCAGTAAGGCTCTGATTAAAAAAGGTAACAATTATATTTGCCTTTGCCCTTTTCATGCGGACCATTCTCCTTCAATGCGGGTGGATGTTTCTCGAAATACTTTCCATTGTTTTGTCGATAATCACATGGGTGATCCCATTTCTTTTGTTGAGCAATATGCTAAGCTTTCGCCGATGGAATCACTTAAAAAAGTTTGTGAGATTTGTTCCATTCCTGTTCCGGCTTCCGTCAAACAATTTAAGGAGTTTGTTCCTACAGTCAAACAGAAATATCCTGAAGAATTAAAAGCTCTGGATAATATCTGTCAGTTTTACCAACTTTCTCTTTTGACAAATGAGGGAAAGAAGGGAATGGATTATTTAGAGAAGAGAAAGCTCCCTAAAGAAATTATCGAACATTTCCGTTTGGGATATGCCCCTAAAGATGAGACACAGGCTATATCAGCTTTAAGGAAACAGGGCTTCAGCGTTTCCGTTCTGGAGAACTCAGGAATTTTAGCAAATTCTACTTCTTTACGTGATCGATATAGCGAAAAGATTATGTTTCCGATTGAAGACAATTACGGCAACATTGTCGCCTTCTCTGGAAGACAGCTTTCTAAGGATCAGCCTGGCGGTAAATATATCAATTATCCTGAAACTTCATTATTCCTAAAGAGGAATGTTCTTTACCATTATTTTCAGGCTAGTCAAACGGCCCGGAAAGATGGTTTTGTCTACGTGGTTGAAGGCTTTATGGATGTAATTGCCTTCTCTAGAGCTGGTATTAATAGTGTTGTCGGAACTATGGGAACGGCTTTGACTGAAGAACATATTAAAGCCTTACTGGCTTTGAAGTGTGAAGTCAGAATGGCTTTGGATAGTGATGACAGAGGACGTGAAGCTATCGATAGATCACTTGAACTTTTGTTGAAAAACAAGGTCCCAGTCCGGGTTCAATGGGCGTTTCATGGCGGAAAAGATGCTGATGAGATTCTGACAAATTTAGGAAAAGAGGAATTAATCAAGCAAGCCAATGTCCTTTTTGATCCTTTTATGTATCTCTTTGGCCGTGCCCTTAAAGGCCGTAGCCATATTGATGATACTAGGGAATTACTCGAATTCCTTAATCTTGCCAGACCATATTATGAGGCTTTAGATCCTTTGACTAAAGAAAAGGATGTCAAGGTTATCTCTGAACGTTCCGGATTTGAAAAAGCCACAATCATTCCTATTCTCGAAGATAAGAAAAGCGAAAAAAAGACTAATATATCTGAAAAGACACCCACTTTTTCGCAAGGAAAGTCGAATAAATATAGCAGAAATGATAAAAAGATCCAGATTGATCTTTCACGTTTCCATTTAGGAAATGATTATGATGAGGAAACGGCTATTCAGAAGATTCAAAGCGAGTGCCGTGACTATTGTATTAATAGAAAGATCATTCTTCCTTTATCCAAAATAGATCCTAATTATGGTTCTCCATCTTTTGTTGACCATATGGAACAGATGCTGATGCTTGAAGCTAATATTGCCGTTGTGTTGCCTCAAAGCCGAAAAGCTTTTGAAGTTTTCCAAGAATCCAAAAATTGTTTAGTTTTATCACCTCTTTATAATTTTTCTTCTCTTGTCGGATCAATTTATTTAGCTAATCCAAATATTAATTGTTTTTCAGAAAAAGAATTTACTTTTTTGAAAGACTCTCTTTTAAAGAAAAAAGAACCAGAAACTTCAACTGGTTCCGATGATGAATTTTATCCATCACAAGAAGAGATGGAACAGGTTCCAGTAGACAGTGATGCCAATGATTTATGTTATCCATTTGACATGGATGATATTGAAAAGGAAATCGGACCGATAAAAACTGATGAGTCAATATTTGATATTGATGATTTAGAACCGGATGAAACGGAATCTGAAAATGATATTTCTTCTGCCGTTGTTCCTGATGATGAATGCGAAATGATTTATCTTCTTATAACCATCATTGAGAGAATTAAGAATTCCCGCTATGACCGTGATAAGTACTATAATTGCCTTGTTCATGTCAATAAATTGTATTCTCTTTATAACTTTTATAAGTCAATACAGGACGATAAAGCCGGGGTTTTAAGCAATTCCGATTATTTAAAATTATTTGAAATTTTAGCAAAATTGAATTAATGGTCTTGAAATTTGCGCTTTTTTTCTAATACTCTACCTAGGAGTGAATTATAATGGCAACCAAACATAAGAAAATCGACGACGGAGAAGTGATAACTGAAGAGGTCGAGGTTGAAGAAGATTTCGCCGCTTCCAAAAAGAATAGCAAATCCAAAAAGACTCAAGATGAGCTCGAGGATGAAGAAATTGATGAAGAATTAGATGAAGAAGTTGAAAATTTCGAAGATGATCCTGATTTTGTTTTGGAAAAGGAACTTCTTGGTTCTTCAGCCAAAAATCCTGAAAAAGGTAAAAAGGGCAAAAAAGGCAAGAAGATGACTGTTGCAGAAATGGCCAAAGAAAATGTCAATATCATGACACTAGACGATATTAAAAATCGTTTTTTAGTTCTTGGACAGAAAAACAATAACAAAGTTGATTTAGATGATTTAACCAAATTCACCAATCATCTTGATTTAAGCGATGATGAATTCGCCGAACTTTTGGTCTTCTTTAATGAAAAAGGCCTGGATATGAGTGATGGAGAAGAAAATGGCGATGAGGATGATCTTCCGCCTTTAGTCGGTGATCCTGATCTTTTGGGTGATGATTCGGAAGAGGTTGTTGATGAAGAAGAGGAAGAAATTTACGCTGCTGCGGTTGATGTAAAGAATTCCGATCCTGTTCGCCAATACCTTCATTCTATTGGTACTTATCAGGTACTTAAAAGTAAAGATGATGAAGTTGAATTGGCTAAAAGAATTCTCGAAGGCGACCAGGATGCCAAAGATGAGCTGATTCAGTGTAATCTGAAACTGGTTGTTTCAATTGCTAAACATTATGTTAATCGTGGTATGGATTTCCTTGATTTGATTCAGGAAGGAAATCTTGGCTTAATGAAGGCTGTAGAGAAATTCGATTATTCCAGAGGATTCAAATTCTCCACTTATGCTACATGGTGGATCCGTCAGGCCATTACCCGTGCTTTAGCTGATCAGGCACGTACCATCAGAATTCCTGTTCACATGGTTGAAACCATTAATAAGATTACCAGAGCTCAGCGTAAGCTCGTACAGAAATTAAATCGTGATCCTTCACCTGAAGAAATTTCCGAGGAACTTGGCGGACTTTGGTCTGCCAGCCGTATTAGTGAAATTCAGCAGATTGCTCTTGACCCTTTGTCTTTGGAAAAACCTGTTGGTGAAGAAGAAGACAGTCACGTTGGTGATTTCATTGTTGATAAGGATAACGAATCTCCTTACGATTTTGCTAATCATTCCATGGAAACTGAGAGAATCAACGAGGTTCTTAGTCAGCTGACCGAAAGAGAAGCTAGAGTTATCCGCTTGCGTTATGGCTTGGAAGATGGACGTACTCATACTTTGGAAGAAGTCGGTCGTGAATTCAACGTTACTCGCGAGAGAATTCGTCAAATTGAAGCTAAAGCCCTGAAAAAGCTTCGTCATCCTTCCCGGGCTAAACTATTAAAGGATTTCCGCAACGACTTATAAACTTTCTGAACGTTTATCGATTGCAGTTGGCTATGCCAAAGAAGGACTGACATATTTGGATGTAGGCGCTGATCATGGTTACCTTAGCTTAAGTTTGGCTAAGGCTAACCATGTGATGTATGCCTGCGAAAATAAAGTCGGCCCTTTTAATATACTTTGTAAATCATTAGAAAATCAAAACAGCTCGGTCACTCCGATCTTGAGTGATGGCTTAACCGATCTTCCGAAAGATTGCCAAGGTATATTTATTTTAGGAATGGGTGGAAAAACCATACTGAAAATTCTTTCTGAAGGTCAAGCCAAGCTCTCACAACTGAAACACATTGTCATTGAACCCCAAAGTGATTTTGATTTGCCAATCAGTTTTCTTCTTTCCCATGGGTTCAAAAATGACTTTGGCCAATACATATTGGAAAGACATTATTACCCCTTGCTTTCTTTTATTCCAACGGATGAAACAGAAACCTATAATGACGACCAAATTCAGTATGGACCGTATCCATTTGATTCTTATGATTCTCTTTTGCTGGAAAAGCTTGTAAGACAGAAAGAAAAATACGAAAATAGTAATAAGCTTTCAGTTGAAAGCCTTCAGAGACTTTCTGATATCAAAAGAGTAATTTCAAAATGGAACAAATAAAATTTATTAATAAACTAGGCAGAATCTCTCCTAAAAGACTGGCTGAATCATGGGATCATGTCGGCTATCAGACCGGAGTCAAAGATTCAAAAAGAGATGTTAAAAAAGTATTGCTTTGCCTTGATTTTTCCGAAATTATTTTTGATAAGGCACTTCAGGAAAAACCTGATTTGATTCTGACTCACCATCCTTTTATTTTTGGAAGTAAAAAACGTGTTTTTGGACTTGATCCGTTAAAAGCGGATTTGGATGTCAGAATTTGTTCCGAACTTAACTGCCCCGTATATTCTTTTCATACTAATTTCGATTCCGCAGTGGGTGGAATAAATGACACTTTAATGTCATTTTTAGATGTTCATGATGTGAAAATTGCCAAGGATGGAATGATGCGGCTAGCCACCCTTGATCAACCAATGACCATATCTGAGCTTTGTCTTCATTTGAAAGACCGCCTTGAACTCCCTTATCTTTTTTATAATGAAGGTATGATAAAAGAAATATGCAAAATTGCCGTCATTGCCGGCGGTGGGTCTTCTTTCTATCATGATGCCATCGAACAAGGAGCGGATTGCTATATTTCCGGAGATTGTCCTCAGCATAATCGTTTAGACATCAGAAGATATCAAATTAATTATATTGATATTGCTCATGAAGTTGAGGAAAAAGCCTTTATTGTAGGGATGAAAAAAATAATTAATGCTATTGATCCGAAGATCGAAGTTGTTTTTGCTTTCTATGAAAAGAATTTTGAAATAGTGAGGTAGTGAACATGCCAAGAATTGAAATTGATGATGTCCCTGAAATCAAAGAACTGATTGAGAAAGAAAAAAATAAATCTTCTTCTGCCGCAATCAAGGATACAACTATGAAAAATCTAAGATTATTAAAGGAGCATCCCGAAGATATTGAACTCCGAAACCAAATTGTCATTGATAATTATGGATTGGTGGTTCGGGAAGCCCAAAAATATGCCAATTATTCTAATTGGAAAATTGAGGACCTTATTCAGGAAGGCTCATTAGGTTTGATTAATGCTGTCCGCGATTTTGATACCACAAAAGGATCACAGTTTTCGACTTTGGCTGTGCCCTATATTCGAAATGCTATTTTTTCATTTTTAAGTGAAAATTCAAGGATTATATCCATTCCCCGAAACATTCAGGCAAAAATCAAAAAAATACAGGATGCAAAGCGAGAGTTATCTCAAAAAAACGGACATGAACCCTCGGATGCAGAAATAGCTGACTTTATTGGATTTAAAGAAGATGAGGTCACCTCACTTGCCAGATATTCCAGTACCATATATTCTTTGGATCGGAATAATTCCAGCGAAGAAGAGACAAAACTCATTAACATTGTAGCCGACAAAGACAACACGCCTCAGGAAGAATCTGAAGAATGTGAGATGAATCTCATTTTCCATCAGGCTATCGATTCTCTCTCTGAAAGAGAAAAAGATGTCTATCTTAGAATTAACGGAATTGACCGCCGAAAGGAGACACTTAAGGAAATTTCATCTGATTATAAAGTTTCGCTGGAACGTGTCCGCCAAATTTCGGTCACCAGTGAAAATAAAATCAAAGCTTTTGTTCGGAAGAAACTAGGGCAGTAATAAATTCATCCACTGTTTTAGAACTTGTACTGGTAGCACTTGAGAGAAAAATATCCTTACTATGGATTTCCTCTGGGTTAATATCAGCAGGATTTAAGGTAATCTTGCATGATAATTGTGGGTAGGCGTTTTGAATTGTTCTGAATATTTCATTGGCGTTTGAACTGGTTTTATCACCAATCACGACAAAAACACTTCTTTTGAAATCGACATTTTTCAAAAAAGAAAGTGCCTGTTCTGTCCTTTGACCATAAAGTGAACAGATAGGAAGAGAGAAGACAATTCTTCCTTTCTGAGAAAGCAGTTTCAAGGCGAGTTTATAGGCTTCCGCAGAAACGGTGGTCTGGGGGACAAATGCTAAGTTTTCTTTCAGTTGGAGATTACTTATCTGAGTTTCTAAATCCAATGACTGGTC
>JBAXZU010000067.1:0-9627 GCA_041670225.1 Bacilli bacterium
ATGTACTTCTTCTTCGGCTTCGGTGAGTACCGGAGATAGTGTCACACCATCAGTTTCACCCTCCGATGATTCTTCAGTAGAACCCTCAGTTGATCCTTCTGTCGATCCTTCTGTCGCTCCCTCCGTTGATCCTGAGGATAGTGATTACGATTCTAATTCTCCCCAGACTCCAATAAAGACTTACAAGGAATGCTTTGAGGAAGCTTTGAATACTGATTATTCCAATGTTACTCTGCTTTCTTATCAGTCCTATTATGATGGTGAATCCACTGAAACTGATTACGAATATATCGATGATGGATATGTCGTTGATTTCAGTTATGATTTAGCTCAGGCCGGATATGATACCGAGGACTGCTACTCCTATTATTATGTTGACGATGATGGCACCTGCTGGACTCACTGGGATGCTGATGAAGAAGTCAGCAACAGTAAGGGTGGCTGGCTGAATAAAGGCTACAAGAATGCCGATCTTTCTTTATGGAATGCCTATTTCTATCTGCCTTTGTTATTAGAGAATGTCACAGCTGATGATATCGGTTATTCTCAGGGTCTCTACTATATCAAGTCTACTGAAAAAGTTGAGGAACTGAAAGTAGGTCCTTTCTGTTACGCTTATTTTAACGACCTGATTGATATCTGCTTCACTTTGGATGAGAACAACGCTATTTCCAAAATCTATGGCTTCTGCGATGAAAACCGTGATGATCCTGTCAACTTTGTTGAAATTGATCTGATGGATATCGGATCCACTGAGATTCCCGTAGAATTACCTGATCCTTTAAGTGAAGAGACTAAGACCACTTATTGGCAGTACAAAGGCTGGGAACATGATTATCAGGATGCCTATTACACTGCTGTCAATGCTCAGATTGCTCCTAATCAGGATTTGGATAGTGATGAGGACAGTGATGCTTTGCTGACTCTTGATGATAGATTCTTTATCAATTATTCTCTTTCACCCAGTAGCTTCAATCCCTGGGATTTTGTCAAGGAAGAGAACAAGGTTCTGACCTGGCATTATGATGAAACTATTATTTCTTTAGAAACTGTTGATTCCTTAGCTGACGGAACCAGAAGAAAAGAAGTTCATGCTATTGGTGTCGGTGAAACCGAAATCTATGCTACTATTCCTGGAAAAGACGGCTTGATTACTTCTCAGAAAATCAAAGTCAAGGTTGGAAAAGGTGCCCAACAGGATAAGACTGATGCTGTCTATGATTTCTCTTTTGCAACTATTGATTCCGAGTATAACGTCTTAGCCAACAATCTGGTTTCTGGAGCTAAAGCCCCATATGAAATCAGTGCCGCTCCCGGTGTCGATATTATTAACGGTAAGAATTCCGATCTCTTTGAAAGCGGAAAACTATTCCCAGTCATCAATCCTGCTGATCAGGCTGTTTTGAAGAGTGAGAAAGATGCCGGTCTCTATTTTGATTTCGGAGATCAGCAGGTTTCAGAGATTTCTTTCTTATGCGGCTTGTTTTACAGCAATCATAAGACCAATATCAGCAATCTGAAGAGCGTGACTTTACGTACTTCAAATGATGGTGAGAACTGGACTGATAAAGATATCACTGCTGAAATCAAAGAAAATATCTCTGCTGACTTCACTAAGCTGTTTGTCAGTACTTTTGCTCCTGCCAGCCAAGTTCAGCTGGTCATGAAAGCTAACACCATCGGTTCAAGCATTTCTGTCGGCCTTGATTCTCTCTGCTTCCGTAAGAATGCTCAGTGCCATGATCATGTTGATCCTAGTGATGTCGTTGATGTCACCTCTGTTTCTTTATCACCTTCCGAAGCTGACTTATATGTTGATGAGACAGTTTCCTTAGTCGGTATTGTTGCTCCTAGTAATGCTACCGACTCTTCCCTTACTTATCATGTCGAAGAAGGCAAAGAAGATATTGTTTCGGTTTCTGAGACTGGTGTTGTCACTGCCTTAAAGGCTGGAAGTGCGAAAGTTTACGCTCTTTCCAAAGATGGAAAAATCAAATCCAATGATGTCACTATCACTGTTACTCCTAAACCGACTTTAGATAATTACATCGGTGAATATGAGGGTGAATATTTCACTGCCTCTATTGGTGAAGATAATGCTGTCAGCATTACTAACGGTACTGTCGCTGTTGAAGGAACTCTTAAGTCTTACAAGAATGATCAGTATTTAATCAGCAATGCCAAGGGAGAATCATTCACTCTTAGTTTCAATTCCACAGGATCAGATATCACTATCTCCGCTATCAATTATCTCAAGGACAATGTTATTACAGTCTATGGCGGAACCTATTATGCAAGTAAGGTTGTCAATATGACTTCATTTGGTGTCAAAGTCGGAAGCTTAACTATTGGTGAAGATGAAAAGTATCATGTTTTAGAAGGAAGCAATGTTTATCTTACTATTAACAATATTGCTCCTAGCAACGCCAATCATAAAGACGTTACACTTTCTTCTTCTGATACTGAGATTGCTACTGTTGACAATGATACTAAGAATGTTGTCTTTGTTGGATCTGGTGAAGTCACTATCACTGTTGCTAGCGATGATGATGCTACTGTTAAGAAAGAAATTGCTTTCGCTGTTGCCCCCAAGGTTTATCCGACTGAGGCTAGCTTCTCTTTAGCTTCTACTGGTGATGTTTCTTCAATTGAAGTCAGTGCCACTTTACAGATGATTGCTTCTTTCAGCAATGCTGATATCAATACCAGCAAAGAAGTTACTTGGTCTATTAAAGATAAGGATGCTGAAACTTCTAAAGTTGCCAGCATTTCCAAAACCGGATTAGTGACTGCTAAAGCTGCCGGTGTTGCTGTTGTTTCAGCTTCTGTCACTGGCAAAGATGGTGTTATCACCAAGACCTTCGAACTGACTGTCACTGAAACTGAAGAAGGTTCTTTAGCTGCTGAAGTTGTTGGTGTCTGGTCTGGAACTGATGATTGAACTACTGATTTTACTTTCACGGTTCTGAATACCGGTGCTGCTACCTTAGAAAATGAGAATGGTTCATGGGAATTTACTTATTCTATTAAGACTAACGATGACTATATCTTCGAATATGCTGAAGATTCAACCATATTAGTTAAGGTTGATGTCAGCCGTGGACAGTTCGCTATTGATGATGAATCATGCTTAATCAATGATTATTCTACCTTTACTATGTGGAGTGAGTATCTTGATATCACTAAAGACTAAAATGAATAGAAATATTATTTTCCTTTTACCGGTTCTAGCTATGTCATTAGCTGGATGCACTAACTCCAGTGCATCCGCTAGTGATGTATCAGTTAGTAAAATTACTTCAAGCGAGATTTCTTCTGATGAATCGACTGAAGTATCAACTTCTGTATCAACCGAAGAAACGTCAGTTAAAGAAGAATCCCTTTGGGGCGAAGATTATACCGAGTCAATCATTGATAATCTTTCAACTGATATTCCATATCTTAATGTTCCATCATTCGATCTAGTCATGTCAGAAGATTCTTTTGGGGATCCTTTAGTCTGTATGTATCTGTATGTTGAAGAATCGGAAATAGTCACTAAGTTAAATGAGTATGCCGAAATTGTTTCCAATCAGGGATATGCGGTTGAATATACTACGAACTCCCAGATGGATGATTCCGGTGTTATCTATACTTATGATGTCTATTACGCTGATAAGGTAATCACCTCAAGCCTCGGAATTGAACTACAGTTTTTGGAAGGTTCCTATCGAGGTAAAGAATGCTTAGGTATCTTTGCTTACAATTATATTTACGATGATCCTTCCTATTGGCCGACAAACTTAGTGACTTATCTTTTAGGTCAGGATGTTCCCCATCTTGAAGATACCGGAGAGTATTCCTATGTCAGTCATATTAATCAGGATACTTATAATTACATAGATATGGTAATTAAGAATGTTTCTGATGATTCTGATACGGAATATGCTTCGTTGCTTGAAGGATACGGCTACACGGTCACTGATGAGGAATATGATGAAGAGACTTACGAATATTTAGGACGTTTTGCTTACGCTGATGATAATTCTCATGTTATTCAGTTCGGTCTGACTTCCTATGGGTTTGAAATTTACATTTATGATACTTCTGAGTTGATGGACTAAAAAACAAATAAAAAAGATTTCTGTAGATTAATGCAGAAATCTTTTTTAATGCTTTTTAAAGAATAATCTATTTACTGAAGGGTAAGGGTAGCAGAGAAACTACAAGATAAATTCTGAACGTATAAAGTCTCAATCTCATTTGATACATAAGAATAGGCGACATAAATATCGTTGTCATAGGCAAAATACAAAAAACCCGCGTAATCATATTGAATCAGCTGGGTGGGATTAGAGTTGAAAGTGAGGGAGTTCTCAGTGATTGAAATGATTAAGGTTTCATCTTCATTTCCTTTGAAGTTTCCCTGCATTGTTGAAGGAATGGTGACATTGTCCATTTTGATGAATCCGTTAAAGATTTGTGTATCTTCCTCGTCATAGATTTCCAGGCAGGCTGCTCCAGAAATGCTGCTAGGATAATAGTGGGCAGAAAGAGTCTGATTTTCTGAAACTAATTCTAAGGTATTGTAGTTTTCTCCTATGCCGTATTCACCGTAAGTATATTCAACATCATTGATAGTTACTGAGCTATCACCCAAAGTGATTTCATCAAGTTCGGTCTGATAGGAAGTGATACCTATCCAGGTTGATTTCAGTTCATTTGGAATTTCTGACTCCTTTCCGTCATAGAGGTGTGAAAGATCAACCGGAATGACAGTTTCATCGATATCAGTGTAGGTCAGAGTGACTGTTCCTAAAATGCCATAGATTTCATAAGTATACAAGACTGTATCTAGTACACCATCTTTGAATGTAACGGATAATGAGGTGGCAAATGATGCAAGTGCTTCGTTTTCATAATCTTCGGCGAAGAAGGGAGCAATAATCTGAGCGACGGAAGGACTGTTGACGACATAGGTGTCTTCACTTTCTTTACTGAAGAGTTCACTGGCAAATTCAGGCATAAATAAATAATTGAAGGTATTCTTTTTGTCGTAGTAATGAAGCTCTTCTCCTAAGACTGGTGTTCCGTCAACTACGGAAAACCTATTGATCACTCCTTGGTTGTTTGAACATCCGGATTTATAATAGTCATTATAAGTGGCGTCTTCGGTAAAGTAAGTGGAATAGCTTAAATCTTCTTCACCGATTATATGATCGAGATGGTTGACAGTATAAGAAGAAGTCATCAATAGACTATATAATTGTATTTCTAAATCTTCATGGTAATCTTTGGTTGGGTAGACACCGGTGAAAATCGAAGCTGTTCCTACTTCTGAAATATCAAATTCATAGTGGGTGCTGCCGCTAAATTCAGATATGAAAACAAAGGAAAGAGCAATATCGCCTTCTTCCGAAACAGTTAAACGGAAGTCAGAAAACGAATCACATGGATATCTAGTTAAGTTATCAATAAAGCCTTTGGTTTTATCGGAATCCAAGGTGAAGATATCACCATCAGTGGTGGTTTCAACATAGGAATAATTTTCAATATCTGTTAGAAGAAATGGGTTTTTATATGCATCCCAAGTCAAATCTTCGAATTCTATTAAGGTTTTTGATCCTTTGTTATCAGTGGTTGGTTTGATTGAATAAAGCTTGTTGTCTTCGCAAATTACCGTTTGATCAATCGTAGATCCGAAAAACTCAGGATGTTCAATATCAAAATAGACCTCATATCCTTGGTATCCGTTTTCAATAAAGGTGTTTGAGATTATGAATGTGTTTGTCGTATCATCCAAGGTCTCTTCATAGCAACCGTTAGCGGTGAAAGACTTTTGAAGTGAAGCAAACAGTTCAGAATCAAATTCTTTTGTTTTAGTGCTAGCGGAGTCAGAGATAGAATCGGAAGATATAACAGATTCAGCATCAGATGCTAAATCTTAGTCTGAAACAAATGTTGATTCAGAAACAGATGTCGAAGGAGAAGTTGAAGTATCTGTACTGACGGAAGCTGAAGGGGTTGAATAACAGCTAGCTAAAATTAGTGGGACTGAGAGAAACCATAACCATGACTTTTGCATTTTTTTACCTCGATATTTGTTTAATTATATCAAAATTCCCTACATATATACAAAACAATATACAAAGTATTGAAAGTAAGTAATTATGTAGACTAATGAAAAAGCTAGGAAAGACTATTCTATAATTGCTTTTTTATTATGAGGAAAAATGTTTATCGTAATTCTATAGTTACTTAAGTAACTACAAAAATGCAAAAAAAATATAAACTCAATTCAACTTTAGCTTTTGCTTTTTTGAAAACAAGACCTGTTACAACTATAACTGTTTTACCTAAGTGTTAGTAAGGAGGAAAAATCATGATCTCTAAAAAAATTTACGTTTTATTTTCCTGGCAGTTTTACTTTCAGGATGTTCTAGTGGTTCTACTAATTATACAATTGATAAAACTGATAGCAGTTATACTTATGCAATCGGTAGAAGCGAAAGCATTTATATTGATATTTCCCCAGAACAAAGTTTTTATAATTTAGACAATAAAACACTTTTAAAAGACAATACAATTTATTCTGTTAGTCTATCAGATGGTGAAACATTAACCAATGATTCAAGTATAATGGTTAGCAAAGGCGATAATCTTTTTGATTTAAATATTACGTGCTTAATTGCCTTTGAAGATAAAATTAAAATCGATTATATTAAATTCTATTATGAAGAAGATAATGTCTATCTTGATATGAAATATAATATTTCTTTGATTTATAACGAAGATTATGTAAATAGTTTCTCCTTTTCATATAGTGGAAATAATCCTAATTCTACATTTGTTAATGTTAATGAAAAAGATAAAGGTGTTTCATATTACTTGATATTACGTCTCCAGCAACTTGGTTTATCTAAAAGTGATTCTTTTTTAATTAAAGATTTTGATTTTCTCAATTCTGATCTTTCACTTTTAAATAAGCAGTATGCAATTAATACTCCTTATGTAAGTACTGAAAATGGAATTTACTATGACATTAATTATTTGGAATATGACTATCAAGACTTTAATGAAGTGGATTTAAAAGATTGCACTGATAATAGAACAATGGACGGAATTGTGCTTAAATTCAATATTCTTACTGATTCTTCTTTTAAATTCCAAGGTGGAGATATTATGTTCTCGTGTATAATTAATGGCGATTCACATAAGATTCCTCTTCATATTCAAGTTGGCTCGGAATAAGGATGCAAGAGGAGCTGATATTATTAATCTTTGTGTTTTTGCTGTAAAACAATCGATTCCTTTTACCGATTTTATTCCGAGCGAAGGGAATATTATTAAACCAACTACTACAAGATATGAAGGTCAAAAAATTTTTTATTATAGAGAAAAAAATAATTCAAAACAATTTTTTTGTTGATATAGCAGGTTCAGGAAAACTGGAATGTGACTTTAAAAAGTTCTTATTTGAATTATCTCTGAAATTCTGTGGAACTATTGAAATTGAATCATATGATATATACTGCGAGATTGTAAAAGTAGCTGAGGATATTTTAAAGAAATCATATCTAGATAATGAATTGAATTACGTTTATCAAAAATGCAAAACTAAGTATACTTTCACTGAACTGAAAAAAATCAAGGATAACGATTATCAAAAATTTTTAGAACTGAAAAGAAAATTGAAATAATTTAAATCATTAATTATTTGCATATGTAATGAAAGGCAGAATAAAAACATCTAATCAAAAGCCAATAATTAATCTCGATATTGCTAGAACTTTATTGAAAATGTCGTTTTTTGATAGATTAGAAGTATAATTTAAGCATGAGCAAGTTCTTAATTACAGGTGGAGCCGGTTTTATCGGACTGAATTATCTGATGATCATGACTGAAAAATATCCTGATGATTATTTTATTTGTCTGGATTGTCTTACCTATGCGGCTAACTATGATGAATTAAAAGAACTTAAAAAGAAAAAGAACTTCTGTTTTTATAAAGCGGATATTTGTAATAAAGATACTTTAGATTCTTTATTTCAAAAAGAAAAAATAGATTATGTGATCAATTTTGCTGCTGAATCAGATGTTGATAAATCAATAATTGATTCCGATGTTTTCATTAGAACCAATATCTACGGAACAAAAGTTTTGCTTGATGTCTGCCGGAAATACGGAATACGGAGATTTCATCAGGTCTCTACTGATGAAGTATACGGACCAGCCTTGCTGAACGAACCAAGCTTTACTGAGAAAGATAAATTAAATCCGACAAATCCTTATAGTGCTTCAAAAGCCGGAGCAGAGATGCTGGTTTTTGGTTATCATCAGACTTATGGGTTGCCAATCACTATTTCTAGATCATCCAATAATTATGGACCGTATCAGAACCTAGAAAAATTAATTCCGTTATGGATATCTAAAGCCTTAAATAATAGTTCTCTTCCGGTTTACGGAAACGGACTCAATATCAGAGACTGGTTATATGTTAAGGATAACTGTCAGGCTATTGATCTGATAGTCAGAAACGGAAGAAATGGAGAAGTCTACAATATCGGTGGTGGTAATGAGAAAACCAATCTTGAAATTGCCGATTTGATACTTAAAGAATTAAAACTCCCATCAGATTTTTATCATTTTGTTCAGGACCGGAAAGGACATGATTTCCGTTATTCTCTGAACACTGATAAAATAACTAATGAATTAGGATGGAAACCTTCTAAGGAATTTAAGCAAGGATTAAGAGAAACAATTTTATATTTTAGAAATAAAAGTTGTTTCTGATATATTCTAAATTATTGAAAGGAGTATTCAATATGAATAATCCAATTACTGTCGGTATTACCGGAACAACCGGATCTATGGGTAGTCAAATCCTTCTTCATATTCTCAATAATCTGAAGGAAGTAAAAGTCAGGCTGCTTTTTCATTCCGAAAAAAATTTATCTTCATCTTTGAAGAGAGCTATTTCTAAAAATAAAGAACGGGTTACGAAGATTTTTGGTGATTTTACTAATATTTCAGTATGTCAGGAATTAGTTAAAGGCTGCGATTATCTGATTCATTGCGGAGCAATTATTCCGCCTAAATCGGATCATAATCCGCAAAGAGCTTTTCAGGTCAATTTCGGAGGAACAAAGAACATTGTTGATTCCATCAAGAAAATCAATCCTGAAATCAGGTTTGTTTATATTTCGACCGTGGCTGTTTACGGAGACAGAAATTATAAACATCTCTGGGCTAGAATGGGTGATCCGGTTTTCTCGACTCCCTATGATTATTATTCAGCCAGTAAAATCAAGGCTGAGAGATATGTCTTAGAATCTGATCTTCCTTATTTTGTTGTGCTCAGACAGACTGGTGTTCTTCATCCCAAGTTCTTTTCCGGAAATCTGAATGATGGCCTAATGTTTCACACGATGTTCAATGGTCCTCTTGAATGGTGCACTGATAATGACAGCGGACTTTTGATTCAGCATTTGATTGAAAAAGACAGCCAGAATCTTTTGAAAGGATTCTGGAAGAAGGACTACAACATTTCTGGCGGAGATCAGTGCCGTGAGACTGGATATGAGACTTTTAGCCATGGCTTTGCTCTGATGGGTGCTAAACCGGAACAGTTCTTTAATCCGAACTGG
>JBAXZU010000068.1:0-9457 GCA_041670225.1 Bacilli bacterium
CCTCATCGAGTGAAGAAGTCAGCAGTTCCTCCAATGATGGAATCAACTTTGTCAGTACTTCAACCTATGCCGATAAAGACGTATCAGTTTCAGGAATCTTATCCGACCTGAATTTCTGCAAGTATGTCATTAAGGATAAGAAGTATCAATGCACCATTACTGCTAAAAATGAAACCTCGAGCGACGTCAAAGTAAGTTTTTCCAATGTTGGCATTGTTACATTCGTTGGAGACTTAGAAACTGGTTTCACTCTTAACTGCCTTAAAGTCGGCGGAACGATCATGACAATCAAAGATAGCAGTGATTTCATGATTTATCGAACTGCCATCAATGTCAGAGAACCCTTAACAGCTGAGAAAGTCACTGATTACATGGTAAATTCCGTTACTTACTATGATGCTCCAATAGGATACGACCATTACAAGATTTCCTTCACTTCTCCAACTGCGGGTGTCTTCACAGCTAAGGAAGGTGATAACGACTATGGCTCAATGACCTTCACTTACGCGATAGATTCGGAATTAGTTCAATTCATTGATTTATATGGCTATAACTTAACCGTCACAATGGATGACAGCAAATCCGCCATTCTCATGACAACAATCTTTGTATACGGAACTGGCAATTCACTTATGGCTTATGAGAAAAACGGCATAATTGGAATATTCGAAGAAGTTATTTAAAAAGAGGATCTAAAAATATATGAACAAAAAGTCACTATTATTGGGCTTTGTTGCCCTAGCGATGGTCGGATGTGGAAACACAACCTCAGTCAAGGCATCTGATTCCGGTACTACTTCTCAAGGTGAATCTTCTTCCCAGGCTGGTACTTCTTCCTCCACCCAAGAAGATTCCAGTAAAGATAGCTCTTCTGCAGCTGAAGAAACATATAAGATTGTTCTTCCTGAAGATAATAGATATACCTTAACAGCTGATAAGGCTACTGCTAAGAAAGGTGAAACAGTCACTGTCACCGCTACAGCTAGTGATGGTTTTGAGATTGTTGCCGTCTTAGTCAGTGGAACTGCCATCGCTAAGTCTGGTGAAAAGTATATCTTTACAATGCCTGACCATGATGTCAGACTCACGGCTAACTTGAATGTCTTAGGTGATGTCACTTTAGGTGGTGATATTGCTGTTGCCTTAACTAAGGATGATGCTACTGGCATCTACTCAGCTAAGAATGTGGATGTTGCTAAGGACAGCAACTTCTCCTATTTCATCGTGGGCAAAGATTCTAAGAAGACCGAGCTTGATATTACGAATGTTGATCGCACCAAATGCTTTGCTGATATCGAATATAGTGTTTCTAAAACCTATAAGCTGAAGTTAGCTGGTGGAGCTAAATATGACTTCTACTACAACCCTGCCAATGTCCGCTCCTGCTATGTACAAAGAACAGAAATCACTTCTTTGCCGAATAACGCTGCTGGTCTTGAAAAATTATTCTATGGTAGGGTTCAGTCCGCCTATTCGGTCTATCCTACTAATGTCAACAGAGTCACTTATACCAGCACTGCTACTGATGAAAGCTATGAATGGAATAAGTTAAAGGACAACAAGTCCTTAGCTACTGTTAAAAAGCTTTCTGATAAGACTGATACCGCAGTTGTCTATAAGGAAATCAAGGATGGCCTCTACTATGTAGTTGATACCTATACTGAAGGCAAAAAGACAACTGGTGAAGGTGATGCTACCAAAAATTATGATACTAAGAAATTCTCTGGCAAATATAAAATCAGTGACAACGATGATGACCGAGATTCAGCTACTGATGACCATGAATTCAATAACAATCGTCAGTTTGTGAATTCCAATATGGCTTACTTCGATGCCAACGCTTATTCTCACGATATGAATTCAATTGATTTCGATATCATGTATGCCTATCGAGTTCAGAAAAAAGTTGAGTATGAAGTCTCTCAGGCTAGCGTCAAAGTCACTTCTGAAAAGAATGCCGATGGTGGCTTCACAACTACAGTTGTCTCTTCTAGCACATATGATGCTACTAAAGTAGTTGCTAGTGGCAGTACGGAGAAGTATCACGATGAATATACTGTTCATCTTGCATTCAATAAGGCTGGCGCTATTGTCAGCGGTGATTATGTAAATACTCACTATCCTGAAGCTAGTTATGACTTTACCAACTTTGTTATCACTGGAGAAGGTAAGATTGCTAAAAAGCTTCAGTTCAATTACTACTATGGTGATGCTAAAGATGATCTAAATCCTTTCAATAAGGATCCTTACTTCATTACTAGCCTAGCTCCGACTGTTGTTAATGATTCCATTGCTAATCCAACTGAGTCTAACAGCATCAACTCCGGCGATTGCCCAAGCGATTACTTAGCTTTGAATGCTTTACCTGAAACAGCCTTGGATGGTTGGCAGTATAAGATTCAGACTAGTTCCAATGAATCAGTCATTAAGTGGAATACCGTTTATGAACGCTGGGATGCTCTTACTTTAGGAACATCTGAATTGACTGTCAGCAACTCCACTACTAAAAATCCAGTCGGCAAGGTTACTGTCAATGTTCTCTTCACTAAGACAATCCGTGATTTCAATTTAACTCTTCAATATGGATATGATGGTTATGGTGATGATGGTGAGATTGCTGGCAATGCTTTGATTTACGAAAAGCATACTAAGAGATATCAGTTAGGAGCTATGGCTTATGATGGCACTGGAAAATGCGCCATTCCTGGTGATGTCACTTTGAAGTTAAGTGATGAAACCACTGGATTGGAAGTTTCAGTCGTCAACTCGATTGTTTCTCCTTCTGAAAAAGATATTCTCTTTGATGCCACTAATATGAAGGCTCCTAGTGATGGTGCTTCTATCACACTGACTGTCAATTCCGCTTTCTATGATAAGGAAGTCAAGGTCAGTACTTTCACCGTCTATCTCTTCCAGACTAACTACACCAATGCTTTCTTTGTCGGTACCTGGAATGATACTGCTGATAATGCCTCGATGGTCTTCACTGCCGATAAGGTCGCAACCACTGAAACATACTATTCCGAAAAAGCTCCTTATTATGGCTATGTGACCGTTAAGGGAACTAAGTATGAATTCGGTTATAACTTCCTAGAAACTACTATCAATTTTGATTTCTCACTTAAGTTCAAGGCTCTTGATGGCGTTGATAACATCTATTCCAAACTCCACTATGCTGAAGCAACTAAAGATGAAGAAGCCTGCTTACAAATGGGATTAGCTACTGGTGTCAATGATTATAGCGAAGGATCTGAAACTATCTCTGAAATCTTAGGCGGATACACCATTGATTCTGAAGGTGACTACTTTTACAGTTACGCTAACTTCACTAAGGCGGCTTAAGATGAAAAAGCAGTTAACATTATCTCTCTTATCCGTTCTGCTTTTGACCGGATGTGGAGCAACCTCTTCACATACCTCTGCTGATGATAGTTCTACTTCTACTAGTTCTACTAAAGAAACCGTCGATACTTTAAAAGCCATCAAAGAAATTCAGAACAAGGAAGCTAACTACCGTCTGTCAGTAACTAAAAACGCTGATCCAATTTCTTCTATTACCTACTTTCACAAAAATTACTTTAAAAATTCCGATAATACAGGCTATCTAAATGAAAATGGCGGTGTCTCGGAATTCACCTATTATGAAGACACTAAAACAATAAGCCGTTCTGAACTCTTGGTTGACTCTAAGAATCAGAAATATACGGACTATCACGATGTCATTCCTAATCTATCCAAACTTGATATCTCCAAAATGGCATTAGCTAATGACAATACCATCGATATTAAAGCCAACAAACAAAATGTCATTCTCATCCTTAATCTGTTAGGTCTTTCCATCAATAACATCTTCAATGTCACTTCCTTAGTAGCTTCTTATTCTCCTTTGAATGATGATAACACTGATCCTAGTGGATTAACCTTTGTCACTACTATCACAGGTAATGAAGCTATTAATTACACACTTACAGTTAGCCGTTATGGTCAAATCAAGTACAATTATTTAGATGACTTCTTAGCTAACCCAACTGCTCCTTTCGAACCTACCGATACAGAAAAGAGAATCAGACGTTTGTTCAAAGCCAATAACTTCCTAAACGAAAATGATATTGACGGCGACAATACTATTGATGAGTACTACCACTTCCTTCCCCAGTATTTCTACACTGAATTCACTGAAGCCTACAAAAAGAAAGACCCCACTACTACTGCTCAATATGGAGATCGAGGTTATATCACCATCAATAACAAAGTCATTAATGTTTCTTCCTCCAAAGCCTTAGTCTTCATCGGAGCTTATCTCTTCTACAAAATCAATGGTGAATTCTCAATTGTGTCTAGAGAAGATCCTAACAACCCCGGTTATGCTCAATCTTCCTTCACTCAGATTTACACAGATATTACTAAGGTCATGGACTATCCAAGCAGCATGCACTGTGTCAATCAGTTCCAAAATGCTGAAGTCTTAGAAAATGGTTCGTTGAAATTCACAGACCAAACCTACATCAAAGAATTCACTGATAATCACAAGTACACCGATTACATCAAAGACAACAACTTAGAATCCGATTACTTGCTTGTGACACCGGAGATGAAAGACGTTGACAAAGACTGCAAGATTACCTTCCGCCTTTACTTCACTAGCGGGCAATACTTAGAAACCATCTACAGCAACTTCGGGTCCGCCAATGTCGATTTCGTAGATGCCGCCATCACTAAATTTGGTCTAGCCGATTAATGATTAGGAACTAAGCCTCAGCCTAAAAGCATATAGGCTGAGGCAGTTCATATAATTCTAGATGAGCAAATGCAGGATTTAACAAATGGAGGTCGTAAATTATGAAAACAAAATCCTTATTACTAGCTTCCTTAGCTGCTGTCATGTTAGTTTCGTGCGGTCCGGTTGGTGTTTCTTCGTCTGGGGTTTCTTCTTCTGGTGAATCATCTGTACCACCAGTATCTACTTCAAAAGCTCCTGAAGTTGCAATCAGTGCTATCACTGGCGAAAAGACAATGCTTTATGGAAGAAGTCAGACGGTTACTGCCACTGTCACTAATGCTACTGACACTGGTATTGCCTGGAGTGTCACTCAGTCGACTGATAAGAAAGACATTCTGAAAGTTACTGATGCTGGTGTTGTAACTGCTATTGACGTTGGTACAGCCAAGGTAGTAGCTACTGCCAAAGCTGATGCAACTAAGAAAGCTGAACTAGAAATTACAGTTGAGGTTCCTGGTATCGCCGATAGTGTCTTTGCCATTGAAAACAACTACACCCTTAGCATTCAGTATTCTCAGACCGATTTCTTGAATGTTAAGATGAATGAGAAAGGTGCACTTATTAATAATTCCGGCTATTGGTATGCTGACTCAAAAGTCTATCCAGTCCATTTCTCTGAAGACATGAAAACTTCTTGGTATTTCACCGATGAATTCTTAAAAGATAGTAAAAACAATACTATTCCTGATACCACCTTCAAGAATATGTACAATGTCAAATTATGGTTAGGAAACACTACTTGGGAATACCTTGATTATGATGCTGAAACCAAGACTGATTTTTATGGTTCCGCAAAAGATGAGACCGAAAAGATTGATTATTCACTCTTTTGCTTCTCCCTCTATTTTAAGATTAGTTCTTATACTGATGGATACTCTCAATTAAATGTTGCCGATAATAAGATGGTTTCCCTGAACTTCGTTACCGGGACGGGTAAGGATGATGGTATTGGATTAAGTAATACCTATACCAATGTTGGCACTACAGACATTGGATTCACACCTACTAGAAAGACTATCCATGAAGGTGGTGAAGCAGGAGACGGTGATGGAGCAGGTGAAGACTTCTAAAAGGAGAAAAGGAACATGTCAATGAAAAAGAATTTAGCTAAAACCTTTGCTCTTGTGATGGTTTTAGGTGGAGTGGCTAGCTGTGGAGAAAAGCTTAATTCGGTTGCCGATACTACAGGAGAAATGAATGAGATTGTCGATGATGAAATCGGCACTAAAGTCGCTTTAAATGGTGTTAAGCGCGCCGCTGATGGCATCACTGATGCTGTTAAGCCGACTTTAGGTGTCCTTTTATCTGACGGTACCACAAAAGACACATACAATTTACGTTTTGTCGCTGCCTTAACTAGTTACGATGAGATTGAATCAGCTGCCTTTACTCGTGATGCTATCACTAAAGCTGATGGAACCACTAAAGAGGCCGCTACTCTTTCTGCCAATTATGTCTACACTTCCGTCAAAAATGCTGATCAAATCAAATGGTTTGAAAAGGCTGCTGTTGAAGGTGGCAAGGATGATACGACTTTAGGTGACCAATACAAATATTTCATGGTCTACACTTTAAGAAATATTCCCGCCACAGAAAAGTATGATCAAGTAAAGGTTTCCGTTTCCATCAAACCTCAGACTGGAGATAATCTTACTTCTACTCAGACTGCAAACATCCAAGGTGTTGAAGGTGATCCGACAAATGAAGTCAAATATATCCAGAGAACCGATTTAGGAGAAGCTGTTACCGATCAGTATTATGCGTTAAAAGCCAACAATGGCATAACTAATGCCTATGTCAATGATGTCTGCATGACAATCAATGGGTTTGTTGCAACCAAACTTGGCACTGTAACAGCTTTAGGATTGCCTGGTGGTTTTGATGGCTGCTTTGAAAAATGTGCCTACCTCACTTCTGTTCATATTCCAGATTCCATCACTTATTTCAACAAGTATTGTTTCAACGGCTGTTCCAGACTTTCGGAAATCACATTCCCTAAAAATTTAGCTTATATAGGAGCAAACGCTTTCGGTGACTGTTCTTTCAATCACATAATTTGGGATGCTAAAGATATTACCACTTT
Source organism: Bacilli bacterium (assembly GCA_041670225.1). GTDB lineage: Bacteria > Bacillota_I > Bacilli_A > RFN20 > CAG-288 > Enterosoma. Next base: position 6,864 of record JBAXZU010000068.1, read on the forward strand.
TGACGCTCAGTTTGGCAATGATGTCAAGCTGATTACCATGAGCAAAGATGTTACTGCTTTACCAACAGCCAATCTATTTTCTTCCGGCACTGTCCATGAAATCAATTATGGCGGAACGACTGCTGAGTGGGCTGCCTTAATCGGAACTAAAGAGAATGGTCTCAACATCGAAAATGTTGTTTGCTCTGATACTGTTATCGTTGATGTCAATTTCCACTTAGGTGATGCTACCTTGACTGTTGATGGAACAGAATACAAGACTGTTTATACCACTAAGGTTATTAAGGGTAAGAAAGTTGCTAACCCTGGCAGTGCAGTTCTTTCCGGAAAATTCTTCTTTGGTTGGTATACTGATAACACCGCTGGAACTGAATATGACTTCACAGCAGCTGTTACTGGTGCTCTTGATTTGTATGCCAGAATCGGTGAGATGCCTGCAGGCACAGACATGAACAAGAGACTTGAAATTGGCACCGCTCCTTATTCACATACCTTTGTAACTACTGCTGATATTCCTTCCTGGTATTTAGAATTCACTGCTCCGGCTACCGATGTCTACTACTTCTATCTTGCATCTGACTTCATTAATGATGGAACCGGAACTTCAAACACTACTTATTTCGCTGGCTTCAATTTCTTTGAGACTACTAATTTAGAAACTAAAATTGAGACTAGTGCTGTTAACTATTTATCAACCGCGAAGGTTCAGAAAAATAACGATCGTGATTTTGCCAGAGTCACATTAGCCAAGGATGAAAAGATTGTGGTTCAGCTTAACGGAAACATTGATGATTATGGTCAATATAAAGTCTATGGAACCTTTGACTTCAAAATTGATACCGTCGCTCATGATTCCATCTCTGAAGCTTTATTGCTTACCTATAACACTGAAACTACTGTAACTTACGATAACTATAAGCGTTCCACCGTTTACAAATTCACTGCTCCGGAAACCAAAGCCTATTCTATTGGTGCAGTTGCTCATGACCTCTATGGAAGTTTCGAAGTATACAGCGAAGATGATTTAAAGACTAAGATTACTTCATTCTCAGTCTCTTCAAGTGATACTAAATCTGGTATTCTCTCAGCAACCAAAGACAAGAAGTATTACATCCTTGCTGCCACAAATGGTGCTCCAACTGATGAAAAATACGTTACTCTTAAGATTGTTGATGCCCCGGCCGGTGTAACCGAAGGTGCTCCTCTTACCTTAACTAACGATGTTGAAACAACCACTGTCGATTATGGTATGAACTTCACCTACTTCACCATGGATGTTGAAGCTGGCACTTATCGCTTCCTCTTATCCAGCGGATCGACTTACTATGCTAAGCAGATCACTATCACTAGTACGACTGGTGATGTTCTATTAGCAACCAAAGTTGAAGAAGGTGAATCTGAAGGTGATGGATATGGCGGATATGAGACTTATTACGGAACCAATTTAACCGCGGATGTCAACTTCACTGCTGCCCAGACAATCAAAATCAAGGCTGGATACAGTGAAAAACGTGGAACTACTCCTTTCAAGATTAAGGCCAGTAAACTACTTCCTGGCGATACTGTCACTGATCCGCTCACTACCTTTGATCCTTCTCTAACTACTGCTCAGTCTTTCACTGAAACCACCACTGGCCACTACTATAAATTCACAGCCTTAGTTACCGATTATCATATCTTCACTCTTGCCGGTGAAAGCCCGAAGATTACTATTATGGATTCCACTGGAAAGACTACGTTAGGTACTACCTCTTCAACTACAACAATTAAGCTGACTCAAGGAGTCACCTATGTTCTTCTTTTAGCCGGCAATGGTGCAGTCACTGTTACCTTAACTCACACCGATACTGTTCCTCCGGATGGAAAGGGAAGAGATACTGCTTATGTCTTTACTCCTGGCGCTGATGGTTATATGACAATTGATCCTACTGCCATCAACGGATCCGATATCTGGTTCAAATTGCCTACTTTAACTGCTAAAACCTCTTACAAGGTATGGAGTAATAATGATAAATCAAACGATACTAAGATAATGGGTGTCTATGTTAACGATAGTTCTACAAACATTGGTTCATCCAATGATGATGATCGTAACAAACATACAGAAACTCAGTATCAATATGATTTCTATACTGAATTCACCGTTCCGGAAGGCACTGCTGCTGATGCCGTTATCTATATGAATATTAAGATTGAGAACGAAGCCTGCAATCTTAAAATCGGTCTTCTCGCCCTTACTGCTTAGTCGTTAAGAATCAGAAAAGAATAAAAGGATAAGAACCGGTAAAACGGTTCTTATCTTTTTGAAAGAAGAATTTATGAATAAACATAATATTTCAGGTTTATTGGCAATTGTTGGCTTTTTAACTCTCTCCGGTTGCACAACCGGTCAGTCCTCTTCTGGTAATTCTGAAGAAGGATCTTCTACTGGGAATGTTTCTAGTACTGAATCCAATTCATCAGTTTCAGATAACTCGTCTTTAAGTACTTCAATTGATGAAAACGATCTTGGTGATACTATTACTTATGCTGAGGCGCTTTTCATTCTTGATACCTCGAAAGACGTTGAAGCCGCCAATGCTTCCATTGAAAAG
>JBAXZU010000069.1:0-9143 GCA_041670225.1 Bacilli bacterium
ATGGCTTTATCAGGTAGAAAACGGTCGGTTATATACCGCTTGGAAAGTGTGACTGCTGAAATCACGGCATCATCAGATATTTCAACTCCATGATGCTGTTCATAACGGTCTTTAATTCCTCTAAGAATTGCAATTGAATCATCGACTGTAGGCTCATCAATTACTACTTTCTGCATTCGCCTAGCAAAAGCAGGATCCTTTTCAATGTATTTACGATATTCATTAAGAGTTGTGGCACCAATGCAATGTAATTCACCGCGTGCTAGCATGGGTTTAAGGATATTAGCAGCATCCAGTGATGAATCACCTCCAGCTCCGGCTCCAATTAAGGTATGGATTTCATCAATGAAAAGGATAATTCTTCCTTCTGAGGAAGAAACTTCCTTCATGACTGCTTTCAGCCTTTCCTCAAATTCACCACGGTATTTTGCTCCGGCAATCAGAGAACCGACGTCCAGTTCCCAGACTGTCTTGTCTTTAAGTGTTTCAGGAACATCTCCTTTGAAAATTCTCCAGGCTAAACCTTCGACAACTGCGGTTTTTCCGACACCAGGGTCACCGATTAAGACCGGATTATTCTTACTTTTACGGGAAAGAATTTCCATAATTCTTCGGATTTCTGTATCTCTTCCAATTACGGGGTCAATCTTTCCGCTTGCGACTTCAGTCACCAGATCACGGCCATATTTGGTTAAGGCTTCATATTGGGCTTCTGGGTTATCACTAGTGACATGATTATTTCCTCTGATTGCCTTAATAACTTTTAAGAAATTAGCTTTATCATAATTGCCGATCTTGCTTAATTTTAAGATCAATGAATGTCTGACTGAAAACTGAGCGATTAAAAGATGTTCGACAGACATGTATTCATCATTCATGTCCTTTTCAATTTTGGTGGCATTATAAAGAATATTCTTCAAATCACTGGAAGTATCGGGATCATTGGATGAGGTTGTCTTGACAGAATTTCTGATGGCTTCGTCTATTGTCTGAGAAACCTCTTTGGCATCTATATCTAGTTTTTTGAGAATATTGACATAGAAAGAATTATCCTGATCGAATAATGCCCGCAATAATTCCGGGACATCAACTGACGGAAGCTTATTATCTTTGGATATCTCATTTGCTTTGTTAACGGCTTCGATTACTTTGGTTGTATATTTTTGTTCTTCTGACATATGTGTTCCTCCTTTTTGAATGAACAAGAATAGTATAGTCAAATATTTAGCACTTTCAAGCATAGAGTGCTAATTTTTTATTTTCTTTTCTTTTGACGCTTATTAATCTATAATTTTAAAGTATGAAATATTGGTTAATTATAATTTTGGTTTTAATCGGAATAGTCGGATTATACCTTGCTTCTTCTATAATCATTCTTTACATTGGAAATCAAAAGGTTTTTGGGTTTCATGGTTCTGATCCTGATAATCCCTGCTATCAAAGGTTCGAAGATTATGACAAAGAGCTTGAACGTGATGAATATCAATGCGGATACTATCTCAAATGTATCAGAGGATATATTTACCGCAAGAAAGATATTTCTCCAGAGAAAATAAAGGGATTCATAATTCTTTCTCACGGATTATTCGGCACCCATATTCAGTACATGGCTGATATTTATCTTTTATGTATGAATGGCTACGAGGTTTTAGCCTATGATCAGTATGGCTGTGGAATTAGTGATGGAAAGTCAATGGAATATCTGGCAAACGGAATCTATGTCTGCGAGAATGTTATTCACGATGTTATAAAAAGAAACGTAAACAAAGACCTTCCTATTCTTCTTTATGGTCATAGTTGGGGTGCCTATTCTGTTATGGGAGCCATGAAGGAATATCCTCAGATCAAAGGGGTGATAGCCAGAAGTTCCCCAATTTCGCCTTCCTTGGCTGCTGATGATCTTATGAAAGCTTTTAAGATGAAGACTAGATATTTCCTTCTTCCCGGTTTCAAACTCTCTTTGTTCTTTCTTCTAGGTTTTCATAATTCGGTTTCGGCAAAGCGTGGTTTAAGGAAAAACCATACATCTCCGGTTTTGCTTATCCAGGCAAAGAACGATAATATGGTGTTATTCAAACATTCTTTGGCAGCTTATTATCTTAAAAAACCCAAAACGAATGTTTCCTGTTTCATTACCGAAAACGGTCTCCATAATTCAATAATCTCTGAAGAAGGAAGTAAAGCCTATTCCGAAAAAGTCAAAGAATATAAAACTATATTGAAAGATAATAGTTTAGTCCGTCAGGAAGAAATAGAAAAATTCGAAGCCGGCCTTAATCGAAGAGAAATGTATCCTTACCAGGATATAGTCAAAGATAAAATTATTGAATTCTTCGATGAATGTATAAAAAAATAGCGGTTCACACCTTTGTGAGCCGCTATTTCTATGTTAATTAATACTTAAGAACTGAGTAGAGCTTCTTACCACGCTTAATGAAGACGTATCCTCCATCAAGTGCTTTGGAAGCATCAATGGTGTAATTTAAATCGTCAATTTTGATACCATTGACTTTGACAGCACCGGCAGAAACAAATTCTCTTGCTTCTCTCCGGCTAGAAGCTAGCTTTGAAGAAATTAAGGCATCGAGAAGTGAAATGGAATCAGTGGAACTGACAACATTTAAGCCTTCAGTCAAATCAGAAAGTTCTTCAGCAGATAAACCATTGAAATCATCCTTGAAGAGTGCCTGACTCATTTTTTGGCACTGATCAGCAGCCTGACTGCCGTGAAGAGAAGTGACAATTACTCTGGCTAATTCCTTTTGACCATTTCTAAGTTCGGGATGTTCCAGATGATTCTTGTAGATTGCATCAATCTCGGAAATATCGCGCTGGTCAAAGATATACATATAACGAAGAACATCAGTATCTGAAACATTCATAAAGTATTGGTAGATATGATATGGACTAGTCATGGTTGGATCAAGATATAAAGCACCATTTTCAGATTTTCCAAATTTTTTGCCATTGGAATCAGTAATGAGCTTAAAAGTGAAGACTTCGCAAGGAATCTGATCGCCATCTTTACGGCGGACGAAATCCAAAGCAGAGGTAAGGTTACCCCATTGGTCACCGCCACCAATCTGGATGTTGCAGCCATAATCTTCGTAAAGCTTGGCAAAGTCGCCAGACTGAAGAATCATATACGAAAACTCAGCATAAGATATGCCGACATCTAATCTTGATTTAACAATATCCTTAGATAACATGTAGTTGATCTGGAAATTTTTACCATAATCACGTAAGAAGGTGATTACATCAATCTTAGACCACCAGTCGTAATTGTTAACAATAATTCCCTTGGATGAATCAGTTGTGTCAATATATTTGGAAAGCTGGTTTCCAATGGAGTTGGCATTGTCCATGACCTGATCACGGTTAAGAAACTTTCTTTCGGACTTCTTTCCACTAGGATCACCAATCATACCGGTAGCACCGCCTAAAACAGCAATGACCTTGTGTCCGGCCTTCTGAAGTCTCTGGAGAATGGTAATCATAATAAAATTACCCAACTGAAGGGATTTAGCACTTGGATCAAATCCACAATAAATTGTATGAGGTGTTTCTAATAATTCCTCAATCTTTTTTCTATCGGAAAAGTTATCCAATAGACCTCTTCTCTCTAAATCATCAAAGATGTTCATTTTGTCCTCCACAAATTGATTTACAAGAAGATTATATACTTTTTTACAAAGGTTTTCGATAGAATAATATATGGATTGGTAATCATTATGAAAATTAACAAAAAGATAAGTTTGATGGCCTTAGCAATTCCGCTGATTTCCTCTTGTGCAACTCGTGGGGAAGGCTATGAGACCATAAATCAAGGATTTAGAAAGGCTATGGATTATTTGACTGAAATGAATAGCCTTGATGAAACTTCCAAGTTTCTTTCATCGGAATATTTGTATGCAAAAAGTGAATCTTATGACCTGAGTTCAGTATCAACAACAACTTATTATTATTTTTATAAGGTGAATTTTTCGTATGAAGTAGATAAAAAACAGGAAAACGAGACTGATTATTTAAAGTACTACGACACATCTGATACTATTGTTACAATCTCACAGTCAAGATATGAATCTTTGCTTTTACAGATTAAGGCAAAAAAGATTGAAGGTAGAAGCGGTTCTATTTCGCCAGCTGATCTGACATCTGATTCGGCTGATAAGTAAACTTCTTGAATGGTCTGGTGTTAGTTAAAGCCAGACTTTTTTTGTAGGAAAGAATGTATTCTTTCTTTAGAAAATCAAAATTATCTGATGAACATCCGCTTAAACAAATAAAATCCAGTTTTGGAGAAATGTATGTCTTCGGGTTTATTTCATTATCAAAACAATTGGCTATTGTTGGTTCGGCTTTTAAGCAAAGACTTTCAAATTCTTTTTTGCTTTCAATATCAAAATATCCGAAGCATAGAAGAAGGAATATCGGAAGATAGAAAATTAAATGGATTCTTTTCATACGAGTAAATATGAAATTATAATGGTCAATGCGTAGGTTAAAACAATTGGAATTAAATAAAAGAATATGTCAAAATTTGCATGATTGTTAGATGGGAAAGTTTTTTGATATTCTTCAAAAAGACTTCTTGCCTGTGATATTTCATCGCTTGAAAATTCGTTATCTAATCTAATTAGTCGGCTTATGTAATCTATCAGATTATTTTCCAGGCGTTGATTAGTTAGAATCAACGGAAGAGGGGTATTGAAATTTCCATTTTCAATATATGTTTCTAATGATTCTTTCAAATCTGATGTGGATAGAGAGTCAACAGCCTTTAAAAATCCGAGAGAATATGATGTTTCCAATTCTGAAAGAGAAAGGAAACTTGCATAAAATTCCAAATATGATGATTTTTTAGAAAGAATCTCATTAGGCAAGTTTCCTGACTGATATTTTCCGACGATGAGGGCTAAGGAAAGCAAAATTAGTATCATAAAGAAAAGTAGAAAAATATTGTCGGTAAGTTTGAAAAGGATAAATCCAGAAAAGAAACCAATGAGGAGCATAATGAGGATTAAAGAAAGACTGTTATTTTTTGGAGAGGAAGATAAGTTTGAGAAAAAAATTTTGATTTTTTTAATCATTTCAAAATGCTCCTTTGATTTTCATGAGTGAAAGAAATTCTATTAGTGGAAAAGATAGTGATAGAAGGATGAAAGTAATGATTGGGTAAAAGGAATTAGTAAGACTATTTCGAATTGCCGGAAAAAGAATAATTATTAAGGAAAAAACAGAGAAAAAGAAGAAAACAATTAGTTGACAATTAATTTTTTCTAAAAGTATGTCTTTTTTTTGACGTGAAAGAAAGGAAATATCTTTCTCAAGATTTTTGATTAAGGAACAATAGGATGGCAGGTGTGCTTCGTTATTCTTTTCCTTTTCTAGGACATACATAAAATAGCAATTGTATTTTCCGAGATCATATGGGCAAAGGGACATAGTCAATAATTCATCAAAAGGGTGTGTTTCCATTTTTCCCACTAGATATTTTATTGATGCGTCATAACTTTCCTTTGTACCCTTCATATCTTGTAAACCTAAAAGAAAAGAAGAAAAAAAGGAAAAAGCGGAAATTCTTGTTTCAATTGAAAGTTTGTATTTGAAAGTAAAGAAAGCGATTAGGTTTGAGACAAAAAAACTAATGATAAAACAGAGCGTAGCTAAAAGATAATTTCCGATTAAAATGAAGGGTAGCAAAGAAAAAACACAACAGAATATTATTTCACGATAGTCATCTCGTATGAATCGTCTGATTTGCATGGATATTTCAGTCCTCTCATGCTTTATTGGTCATGAGGAAAGAATTAATCCAAAAAACTAATCGATTTTTGCGTATTGCTTTTCTGAGATGGGATCAATGATTGACAGGAAATCAATCATTGCACTTGTAAGCAAACGATAAAACCCCGCTCTTGAATAGCCCTGTAAAACTTCTTCTTTTTCATTTTTCTGGAAATTACAGAACCAAAGAACTTCGGCTTCATTTTTTGGCAAGCAATGTAAAGCATAGACAATTGTACTAATGAGTTTGAGATCTTCTTCGCAATTTACTAAAGTTGGAGATGCATTTAAAATTCGTAATTGTGGGAGAGATGGAATGGAATTATCAGATCCCATGAACCTAGTTGTTTCTTTGGGATATTGTGACATAAGTCTTCCAACGGTCTGCTGAAAATGTAAAGTGATTTCAGCAATCTTCAAATTCATTTGATTTTTTACGTACGGCATATTTTGCCTCCTCTATTTGTCTCAGTTATATTGCAATTATCCGGTTGACTGAGCAATAAGGTTATAGACACCAAAAAAGCATTTTGCAAGCTTTTTTTAGAAACAAAAAAATATTATTGAGACAAAAAAGACAAAGAAAAAGTCGCCTTACTTTAAAAGCTTTAATAAGATGGTATCCATGATATATATGTATGGTTTCTTTATTCTTAATGTCTCGTTCCTTAGAGATATATATTTACAAGTTATATTCTGAATTTCTTGAAAATATTCTTCAAAAAAATTTTTATTAAATCTTTGATTGAAGTCGGAAATTTTGAAGCCTTTTGTTAATCGCAGGTTCAGCATTAGGTACTCAAATTCTTCGGATTTCGAGTCTATAAGATCGACTTTTTGGTGATTTATCCCTTTGATATAATTTGAGATTGACTTGGTATTCACATATCTTTTGTTACCAATATACCCACTTGCTGAGACACCACAAGCATAATATTGTTGGTCTTTCCAGTAGGTTAAATTGTGTTTTGATTCGAATCCTGGTTTCGAAAAATTTGAAACTTCATATCTCTGATACCCATGCTTTTGTAAGGAAAACCGAATGTGATTGTAGTCTTTTGCTAGCTGTTCATCACTTTCACTTTCTAATTTTTGATTATAAAAAATTGTTCCTTCCTCAATTTGAAGGGAATAAAAAGAAAGATGTGACGGATTTAAAGAAAAAGCAAAAGAAAGATCATCATCAATATCTTTTTCTGTCATTTCCGGAAGACCATAAATAAAGTCTAAGTTGATATTAGTGATTCCGGATTTTCTTAAATTTTCTACAGAATTGATAACATCATTTCGATTATGCCTTCGGTAGAGTGATTTCAAAATTGTTTCATTGGCACTTTGAACCCCTAAGGATACTCTATTGACACCATTAATTGACATGATTTGGCATTTTTCGTAATCAGTTGACTCGGGGTTTCCTTCAACGGTGAATTCTTCAGTAGCGGGGAAATGTTGGTGAAGATAGGATAAAAGACGGGAAAACTCAGCTCTTGACAAACAGGTTGGAGTTCCGCCACCAATATAAATTGTTTTCAAAGAATTTTCAGGAATGTTTAAAGAATCGATTTCCTTAAGCAGGGAATCGATATATTTTTCATGGGAAAAAGAATTCGTAATAACCTTGCAGAAATCACAATAAGGGCAGATGGAGTCACAAAATGGGATATGAATATATAATGATTGAATCATCTCTCCGCATCAATTCGATCTTGCTCGACCTGAACAAGAAGAGCTTCAACATCAATATCGGTGAAAATAAAGCCAAGATCTTTTTCTTTCTTTTCAATAAATCTCCGGTCAGATTCGATGTCACGGATTTTGATTTCCAGCATTTCTTTCTCTGAGATATTGACAATCCAAGAATCAGCTTCTTTTTTAGCAATCTCTTCAGGACTTTCAGTATTATTCTTTGGTCTGAAGGAAGGGATTAAAAAAAGAATAAGGACAACTGCAAGTATTAATACTGCTACAATAATCAGAATATAGCCGTAGGTAGGAAAATCAGCTAGTGTTTTAATCATGGTATTAATCCTCTTTCATGGGAATAGGCGAATAAACGAATTTGTTTTTGAGCTTTTCTTTACGATAGAACCCTCTTTCAGCAAGATCGTCCATGCTTGTTCTAGCAGTTTCGTAGACGGTTTTTTCTTCGTTTCGGAACTGGTCAATGGTATAATTCAGACCAATTGTGCAATGCCCAGCATAAAAGTGGGCTTCTTTTCGTTTGAGCTGGGGATAAACTTCTCTTAACTTTTTTGCAGTGTCTTCGATGGTTTCGTTCTTAGTGGAAGTTGGGAAGACGGGAAGAGCAAAGTTGTTATTTTCAGTTAAGACAATATCTTGGTTTTCATCAATCTGTTTTTCTTCGGAAACTTGAATATTGTTTTCAAATTCTTTCTTGGCATTTTCAATATCAAAATGAAGGTTGACTTCATCTTTCATTAAATATGGGAGAACTGAATTAATAAAATAAGTAAGGTCTAAAGTTTTCTCACTTTCCTTTGTGATAGAGTAAAAAGCCTTGCTTCTGGAAAAAGCTATTGATTCAAAATCCAGTAAAAAGCCTGCTGTTCTTAAGCCAGAATAAGAAAGAAAATTTTTAGCGAAAAGAGCGGCGGTTCCTTCGTAAAATACTTCAAAAGGTTTGATAAAATCGAAGGCATAGATAATTATCAGTGAACGAAGCAGTAACGGGATTTCTTCCTGATTCAAGAGGGAGAATAAGTCTTTTAAGTAATCAGGAATGTTCTGTAAATTTGGAATCAGAAGTGGATTAATTACATCGTTAGGTTCACGATTTCGATAATTGATTGGATCGTTTTCTAATGAACCAATGATCTTTTTATTAATTTTTTCCAATGACTCTAAGTTTAATCCATTTAGGAAAAAATTCATATTATAGGCTTTTGAATACGAATCAATAACAAAATATTGGCTTGGTATTGATTCAATTTCATTTAAGGAAATACGAGAAAGAAAATCGTTTGAAGGAAGATCAGTTCCTTGAAACTTTAAAACGGCAGTTAAAGCTAGATTTTTTCGCTTCAAAAGAAAAGAATCCTGTGAAGCTTTGCTTAGATTAGAAAAATCAATGAGATCATTCATCAGTTTCATTTGGAGAGTGTAACTGTCAGTCATGACCTTTCTGGTAAGGCAAATACCATAATTATTCCCATTAGTATCTTTTAAGGGAGTCTCAAGATAGAAATTTTTCCGGTATGAAATAACGTTATCCCACGTTGCAGAAATTTCCTTGCGATTGAAAATCGCCTGTACTTGTTCCTTAGTGGCATAAACATCATCCGTGAAACGTCTTCCATCATGTGTGTTAATCATAAACTAATTATAAACCAATTCAG